>JBEPXS010000021.1:0-17136 GCA_041641755.1 Balneolaceae bacterium | reverse complement strand
GTATTTTACAAGAATTAAGTTAGATACTTTAACCGTTGTCCCGCACTCCATTATGGGGTCTCTTAAGGTCCAGAACATTAGTATTTTTCAAGGCCTTCATTAACGTTCATCATCTTTCTGAGATACTGGATCGAGTTCAGGATCTCGGGATACACATAAACAGATTAATATTACTGAAGCAGTTGTAAATAAAGAATAGCAATGTCCGAAGAACCAGATTTTTTAAAAGATTTAAATAAGCAACAGCGGGAAGCTGTTAAAAAAGCGGATGGTCCCCTGCTGATTGTGGCCGGTGCCGGCAGTGGCAAAACACGAGTACTCACTTATCGTATCGCCTACCTGATGCATCAGCAAAAAGCACAACCCGATGAAATTCTGGCACTCACTTTTACCAACAAGGCCGCCCGGGAAATGAAAGACCGCATCATCGATCTTATTGGAGACGAAGCCCGCCGGTTGTGGATGGGAACCTTCCATTCTGTTTTTTCAAAAATATTACGATATGAAGCAGAAAAAATCGGGTTTGAGTCCACTTATTCCATCTATGACACCGATGACTCCAAGAACCTGATCAAACAGATCATCCGGGAGCTGAACTACGATCCGAAAGAGATTCAGCCCCGCACTCTTCAGCGGAGAATTAGTGATGCGAAAAATGAACTTATACTACCAGACCATTATAAAGAGAAGTTTGTACACAGCACGCTGGATGATATTACGGCTCGTGTCTATGAAATTTACGTCAACCGGCTGAAGCAGAACAATGCTATGGATTTCGACGATCTGCTAATCAAACCTATTGAGCTTTTCCGCCGGCATCCGGAGATCCTGGAAAAATACCAGGATCGCTTCCGCTATATTCTCATTGATGAATACCAGGATACCAACCATGCGCAGTATAAAGTGACAAAAATGCTGGCCAACAAACATGAAAATATCTGTGTGGTAGGTGATGACGCCCAGAGCATCTATTCGTTTCGGGGAGCGGATATCTCCAACATCCTCAACTTTAAGCAGGATTATGAAGAAGCTGTTGAAGTACCGCTGGAGCAAAATTACCGGTCCACCAAATATATTCTGCAAGCGGCTGACTCGATCATTAAGAACAATGACAAACAGCTTGAAAAAACGCTCTGGACCGACAATGAAAACGGTAGTACCATCACCCTGCTTGAAAACTATGATGAGCGTGATGAAGCCAACCGTGTGGCCAATTATATCCAGGAATTGAAGTCACGAAAAGGATATCAATTCAACGATTTTGCCATCCTATATCGTACCAACTACCAGAGCCGCGTATTTGAGGAGACCCTGCGCCGCAAGGGGATTGCCTATCAACTGGTCGGGGGACTATCTTTCTACCAGCGTAAAGAGGTTAAGGATGTGCTGGCTTATCTAACACTGCTGGTTAATCCCGACGACGATACCAACCTGCTTCGTATCATCAATGAGCCATCTCGCGGTATCGGTAATAAATCGCTCCATCAACTTACTTCACAGGCCCGCAGAGAGCACAAGTCGTTATGGGATGTACTCACAAACGTTGAAAAAGTAGATATTTACGGGCCGGCAGAAAACAGTGTCAAAGATTTTGTGGCCATGATCAGAGATCTAAAACAGGATCTCAAAGAGGATACGTCCCTGGTTGATGTCACAAAAAAACTGCTTGAAAGATCAGGCTACATGAAGTCCCTGGTAGAGGAAAACTCTCCAAAGTCGATGACCCGTCGCGAGAACATCCTGGAGTTGCAAAATGCGATCTCTTTTTATGAGAAAGGCACTAACAACCCCTCTCTTGCCAACTTCCTCCAGGAAATTAGCCTCATCACCGATACCGATAAATATGACGAGGAGAAACCTGCTGTAACCATGATGACAGTACACGCTGCCAAGGGACTCGAGTTTCCTGCCGTTTTTGTGGTTGGACTGGAAGAAGAACTATTCCCCGTGGGCGGCCGTAACAATGAAGAGGTAAATATAGAAGAAGAACGTAGGTTGTTTTATGTTGCGATTACCCGCGCAGAAAAGGACCTGTTTTTTAGTTTTTGCCGAAGCAGGTACAAGTATGGAGAAGAAAAGGCGATGATGCGATCCCGCTTCCTTGATGAAGTGGACTCGGGTGTTGTCCGAACCGAAACCGGTTCCAGTATCACCCAGTTCAAAAACCGATTTTCCGAGGATTCCTCCTCCGATAAGCAGTGGGATCAGTCAGTAGAATATGACTGGAAGAAACCGCACTATTCCAAAAACAACCGTAACTCGGGCGGTAACACCACTATCCACTACGATGGTGACGATGTGGACCGTTTTCAGGTTGGTGCAAAGGTTGAACACAACGTCTTTGGACGAGGTAAAATTATAAGTCGCACCGGAGATGGAGAAAGAACTAAAGTAGTGGTATTTTTCAAAGACAGAGGACGAAAAACATTGATGCTTCGGGCAGCTAAAATGAAAGTTGTGGGTTAACGCCCGGTAAACTAGGTTTCAGCCTTATTAATTTTTCAGAAAGAAATTGAATTTGAACTCTCTTATCAGATCTGGTTTTGCTGTATTGATGATGCTTGCAGCAGGAACCGCTGTATCGCAACCGGTTCTGACACCGCAAAATATCTCGTTGGGCGGGGGTGGTGCAGCCTATGTAACTGGCTATGATGCCAACTTCATAAACCCTGCTAATCTGATGATCCGTGAAAGAACCACCGAATTTACTCTGGGTATTGGTCAGATTGGTGCCCATTTTATCCCTGTCATGGCTGCTGACAACATATATACTCAGCTCAATCGGTACGGAGATTTTTTCAATGCATACCAATCCGGCAGCTTCAATTTAACTTCCGGTCAACGACAGACGATACTAGACCAAAATTACCCCAATGGCCGTATCCTGTCAGAGCATCAACATCGGCTGGATATGGTTTTGGGTGGCGTTCACTGGCAGCGGGCCAACCAATCTTTCTCTTTTATTGCCCGGGTCCGCAATTCCACTCGGGTGGAGGTTGGACGGGGTTGGTACGATACCAATTTTATTGAACGGGGGGGCTCTTCTGAATTTATTCGTGATATGAGCCTGGTTCAACAGAGCCAGTACTTATATGAATTTTCGTTTGGATTTGCCCAGACATTCGATTTTGTATCAGGCCTGATTCCCCGCGTAGGCAAGCTTTACATTGGGATTGCTCCAAAATTTATTGTTGGAGGATCCTATATGAATCTGAACTATGATGCCCGTTATTGGTTCACGGAAGAGACGGATCAACCACAACTAATTCGGTCTCTTAACTATCAATCGACTGGTAACTTTAGCAGAGCCACGACACTGTATAACAACACCGGCGATGCTTCAAATGCCATTAGCAGGGGCTTTCCATCCTCATTAACAGAAAGTTATACTGAATATTTCAAACCAGACGGGTATGGCGGTGGATTCGATTTCGGACTGTTGTATGTTCTTTCGTTTGGAGATGACCTATCGCTGGTCCAACAAAGCGAGGACCAAGTACTCAACAAATCACTCAGATTGGGTTTCTCTGTCACTGACTTGGGATTTGTAGCATATAACAAAAATCCGCTTTCACTGATCCAAAAGAAGGATTCAGCACAGACACAGCTGGAGGGGGCTTCGGAAAGTCGATTTGAGGGTGTTCCCGGTCAGTACATTCCCTTTTTAGACAAAGCAAATCCGAGCCTGAACCCTCTGAGATATAACCAGCTAAATTTTGAAGTTAATGAAAAAGAATCTGGTTTTACGGCTATCCTTCCCACTTCATTTAATGCTGGGATGCTGCTGCAACTCAATCGGCTTAAACTTGCAGCCGACCTCTCACTCGGGCTTAATGATTCAGCCTTCAACAATACTAAACTTATCGGGCATTTTGGTATCGAGTTTGCCCCGATAAAACCTGTTCCCATCAGGCTTGGAACACGCATTGCAAGCGGCCAGCCTCTGCTCTGGGGGGCGGGTACTGGCATAGAAATGAGACACTGGGAGTTAACGATAGGAACACAATTCCTCTCTCGTGGCAATTCCTCCGGTTTAGAGTTCAGCGGAGCCGCCGTTAGTGGACTCAAGTTTCACTTTTAAGAATATTATTTTTTATCAAATACATAATTAGCGCTACCTCATACAAAAAATGAACTTGCCCTTTTGTTGATGAATCCTTGAGATAGTATTTGAGTTTAGCTTTAAAGTTCTGGTTCATGCCCAAGTGTCAGAGATTGTAGTGAGATTTGTTATTTTGCCAGTATGTGCGATCAGATTATGACTAATTGGTAGAGACTCGATTACTGGCGTCTTATTTGCAGATCTTGTTAAAAGTAATGATAGAATATTAATATTTAATTCAGTTATGATAGACAAAAAAGATATTGACTGGGAAAAACTTGAAGATACTGAAGAAGGATTTGAAGACTTTGAGCAGGCGATCCCCCTGATGTCTGAAGAGGAGGAAAAGGAATTAACTGACTTTGATGTCCCTGAAAATCTGCCCATCCTTCCTCTTAAAAATACTGTGCTGTTTCCTGGTGTCGTAGTCCCGATAACCGTGGGACGCGATAAGTCTCTGGAGCTTGTGAAAGACGCCTATGAGAGTGATAAAATAATCGGTGTTGTAGCTCAAAAAGAAGAGAATGAAGAAAATCCAGGTCCGAATGATCTGTATCATGTAGGCACCGTTGCGCAAATATTGAAACTCATAAAGATGCCCGACGGCAGCAAAAGCATTGTTATCCAGGGAAAAACGACTTTTAGCATTAACGAATTTAGCCAGACAGATCCCTATTTTCGCGCCGAAGTGGAGGAGTTTGGTCAGGAAATGGATATTGAGGGTGTGGAGCTGGATGCCTCTATGCGTTCGGTCAAGGAAACAGCCAGCAAGATCGTAAACCTCTCCCCTAATATCCCTTCGGAGGCCTCAATTGCGATCAACAACATCAGTAGTCCAACATTCCTGCTGAATTTTATCTCCTCCAACCTTAACGTTTCTACCGGAGATAAACAGGAGGTGCTGGAGATACGCATGTTCTCCCAGCGTCTTGAAAAAGTGATGGAATTCCTCAACAAAGAACTGCAGGTACTTAACCTGAGTGAGGAAATTCGCACCAAAGTCAAATCAGATATAGACGAGCAGCAGCGAGATTTTTACCTGCGTCAACAGATGAAGGCTATCCAGGAGGCATTGGGCGAAGATAGCGAACACCAGGAAATTGATAAACTGCGCAAACGCCTGAAGAAAAAGAACCTGCCTGATGAAGCAGTGGAAACTGTTGAAAAAGAGCTTCAGCGCCTGGAACGTACCCCCAACTCCTCTCCTAACTACGGTATTATCCACAGTTATGTGGAGTGGATTTTAGATCTGCCATGGGATGAATATTCTGACGATAATCTTGATCTGGAACATGCCCGTGAGGTACTGGATGAAGATCACTATGGACTTGAGAAAGTCAAAAAACGAATTATTGAATATCTTGCCGTTCTGAAACTTAAGAAAGATATGAAGGCCCCTATCCTCTGTTTTTACGGGCCTCCGGGCGTTGGTAAAACATCTCTTGGCAAATCGATTGCCAGGGCGTTGAACAGAGAGTTTGAGCGGTTCAGCCTCGGCGGTATTCATGATGAGGCCGAAATTCGTGGACACCGCCGAACCTATATCGGGGCATTGCCCGGGCGTATTATTCGATCAATGAAAAAAGCCGGCAAGAGCAATCCTGTGATGATGCTCGATGAAATTGACAAGGTCGGGTCTGACTATCGCGGCGATCCTACCTCTGCCCTGCTTGAAGTACTGGACCCAGAACAAAACGACTCTTTCGCCGATAATTATCTGGAACTCGAATACGATCTCTCTAAGGTTCTGTTTATAGCAACAGCAAACTCCCTGGATACCATCCCCGCTCCCCTGCGCGACCGTATGGAAATCATCAACATCAGCGGATATACACAGGAGGAGAAAGTGGAGATTGCCAAGCAGCATCTGATTCCAAAACAGATTAAAGAAAATGGTTTGACTGAGGATCAGATTAAAATTACCCACCAGGGGCTGCAGAAGATGATCGACCAGTATACGCGCGAGTCTGGCGTACGAACACTTGAACGACGGATCGCTTCAGCCTGTCGCGGTGTTGCAGCTAAAATTGCCACCGGTAAGGATAAACAGTTTAAAGTAGGCGTAAATGAAGTTGAGGAGTATCTCGGCAAGCGTAAATACTTCTCTGAGGTAGCCGAACGTACTACCGTTCCGGGTGTTGCCACGGGACTGGCGTGGACCCCATATGGCGGTGATATCCTGTTTATTGAGGCCAGCGTTTCCAAGGGTACAGGAAAGCTGCATATAACCGGTCAGCTCGGGGACGTAATGAAAGAATCAGCTATGCTGGCGATGTCATACCTGCGAGCCCATTCTGAAGAGCTCAACGTACCGGAAGAAGCGTTTAAATACTGGGATCTGCATATTCATGTACCGAAAGGTGCAGTCCCTAAAGACGGTCCTTCAGCGGGTGTTTCGATATTTTCCGCAGTGGCATCCATCTTTACCCAGCGCAAAGTGAAAGGAACTCTGGCCATGACCGGTGAGATCACCCTGCGTGGACTTGTGTTACCTGTAGGTGGCATCAAGGAAAAAGTACTGGCTGCCAAACGATCCGGTATTCAAAAAGTGCTGCTCCCGAAGAAAAACAAGAAAGATGTGGCTGAGATTGAGGAAGATATTATAGGTGATCTCGAAGTCCAGTATCTGGAGCGTATGGATCCACTGCTTGGTATCGTGCTTGAAGATGAGCCTGTAATGGACCCGAAAGAACGCTTCAAAGTTTCTGATGAATATAAATCCAGGAACGGTTCTTCCAAAACTACCAAGGATTCCACTGAAGAAACTATCATAATGGAACAATAGTAGTTGTCCCTTTAAAACTCCCGAAAACCTGTCAGGTACAAATACCTGACAGGTTTTTTTATGGAACACAAAACCGTTCAAATACATTTTTTTATGTAAATTGAACAAAAAGTAAAATACAAAACCAAAGCAGCTATGGATGATCAACTAGCAGAAAAAAAGATCGCAATCTTAGCTACGGATGGTTTTGAAGAGATTGAGTTGACAAATCCAAGAAAAGCATTGCATGATGCGGGAGCCCAAACCCATTTGGTGGCCCCAAAGAAGGATTCCATTCGGGCCTGGAACCATACCGAGTGGAGTGATAGCTACGATGTCGATATCCACGTGGATGTTGCAGATCCCGATGATTATTACGGACTCCTGCTGCCCGGAGGAGTCATCAATCCCGACCAGCTCCGTACCAATACCAAAGCAATAGAATTTGTTACCCGGTTTTTGCATCAGGGTAAACCGATTGCAGCGATCTGTCATGGCCCGCAAATATTGATTGAAACCAAAGAGCTGGACGGTAAGACGATGACATCCTACAAGTCAATCAAGACTGACTTGATCAATGCCGGTGCCCACTGGGTAGATAAAGAAGTGGTTGTTGACCAAGGTCTTACAACAAGTCGAAATCCCAATGACCTCCCTGCTTTTAATGATAAGATGATCGAAGAGTTCAGAGAAGGGATCCATGCGGAGCTTGCTCCCAATTAGAGAATAATTCGGTAGCCATCTCACTTAATAATCCACTCAAATAGGAGCTTCCGCGCTAATGGAAAGGGAAAGCATCTTTACTTAAGGCCTCCTCAGAGGGAAGCTAAGTCATTACCTGCCAGTATCTTGCACAAGTTATATTGGCAATTCAAATGCGAGGTATTCGTTAATTTCTCCAAAAGCCTTGTATTTGATAGCTTATGGCAACCAACTTGAAACCTATCGTAAGATAGCAACTTATAACCAACCAGATGAGTGTTCATTTTTTCGATGAGGAAAACTCCGACAGTGGTCGGACCTAAAGAACAGACACCAAAAAACTCACCATAAAATCCCAGATATTCCCACTGCCGATCCTTCCCAGCGGGAATATCTGGGTTTCTTTTATCCCGTACAGCTGTCGGGACAGGCGAAGAAATCTCCAGTCGGTGATTTTTTGGTTCTTTTTTGTTCATACAAAAAGGAATAACACTGCTATCGAAAATAGTTACCATGGCTTTTTGGGGAAGCCCTACTTAAACCAAATTCCCATCAAAGTAATATTTTAGGCTTCCCTGTGTCTTTTTAAATGATGCTGGTATATACGAGAAAACAGAGCGGGATATCACCCCATAACGCTTGATATTTTGCACACCTATTCACTAAAGTCTTCACTTTTCAACAGTTTTTGCAGATCTGGTTTCTGCTGGGCTATCTCCAGTGATTTTTGATATATATCCTCCAGATTCCCGAGGTTTACCTCACTATCCGACTTTATAAGAATGGGTATCTTATGACGGGGTGTTTGGATCGCAACCTCAGTCGGCCCTTCATAAGTTTCTCCACTCCAGGCGTCAGTCCATTCTCCTTTTGGCAGATACATATTAAACTCGCTAATATTGTTCTCCCCAATTTTGAATTTATCAATTAGATGACCAATTCTGTTTCATTAGTTCCGTTACTTCGATATTTTCCTGCTGAATTCTAACTAAATCGACACATGACCAAACAGGGACGTGTAGTTCAATCTACCGGCAGCTGGTATGAAGTGACCGTGGACAAGAACGGGGATCACGACATCATTAACTGCAGGCTTCCGGGTCGTTTCAGGCAGAAAGATTATAGTGTTACCAACCCTATTGCTGTGGGCGACCGGGTCGATATTTCTATAAATCAGGATGACACCGGTAGCATTGAAAAAATCCACGAACGTGAAAATTATATTATCCGGAAGTCGACCCACCACAAACAGGGAGAACAGATCCTGGCGGCCAATATAGATCGCGCCTTCGTAGTTCAAGCCATCCGACAACCCCGCCTTAAACAGGGATTCATTGATCGTTTTCTGGTAACATGCGAAGCCTACCAGGTTACTCCCCATATCATTATCAATAAAAAGGATCTGGCCCGTGATAAGGAGCAACGACAGATAGAACATCTTGTCAATCTTTATAGCTCTATTGGATATGAAATTTCAACAATCAGTATTCATGAGGAGGAAACTCTCACTACCATTAAAAAAGCTCTTAAGGACCGTACCTCCGTTTTTATCGGTCACTCGGGCGTTGGTAAAACCTCTATTATCAATAAAATTGATCCCAACATCGACCGTCCCACCGCCGATGTGTCCAACTATTCGGAGAAGGGAATTCATACTACTACATTTGCCAAGCTACTGCCTCTTGATTTCGGTGGCTATCTGGTTGATACACCCGGTATTAAGGAGTTCGGACTGGTTAATATTGAATCGTGGGAGCTATCACTATTCTTTCCGGAGATGCTGGAGGCCCGACAACATTGCAGGTTTAACAACTGTACTCACAGCCATGAACCCGGTTGTGGAGTGATTGAGGCATTTGAAGATGGAAATATCAGCCCTGAACGCTATGATGCATACCTGAATATCCTGGATTCCCTAAAAGAGAATTGATTAGAGAGTCTACAACAATTTATGTACTATATATAACCTAATATACTATTGGCTATTACCTGCTAACTATTTGTATTACCCAATTAACTTTTAACTAAACTTATATGTAATGAAGCTACAGACCAATTTTATGAGGGGATTCTTGCTCTTATTATTCACAGGCTTTATTTCCATGCCTGTCTATGCACAAGTTGATGATATCGGTTCGATTCTGCAATCCGGTAAAGAAGATGCCAATACACTGGCTCGGGAATATCTTAGGCCTTTTGGTAAAGGATTCGGTGCCGGGCTTAATACCGGGTGGACCAACACGGCAAAACCGCACAACACATTGGGATTCGATCTGACCATTAGTACAGGGCTTGCAATTGTACCCGATGGGGATCTCTCATTCGATGTGAGTGAACTCAACCTGCAACAGCTTGAAATTGAAAGCGGCTCTCCGGAAGCATCCACCATCAACGGTAATGAGCAAGCAGGTCCGACGATGGCAGCATACGAAGATATTGACGGTGACGGACAAGAAGAACAGCTCATTAACTTTGATATGCCTCCCGGAACTGGATTCCAGTTTGTCCCGGCCCCGATGTTCAAGGCTGGTGTGGGAGTAATAAAGAATACCGATATCATGCTGCGATATACTCCGGAATATGATATTCCGAGAGTCGGTGGCACGTTCAAACTGTTTGGTGTTGGCGTTAAGCACGATATAACACAGTGGTTACCGGGAGGAAAGCTTATTCCCGTTGATATTTCAGTAATGGTAGGGTATTCATCGATGGATCTCAGCTCCGATCTGGAACTGCTCCCTGAAGATGTAATTCAGGATCAATCAAATACTAAAAATGAATTGCCCGCCTCTACCTGGGAAGGACAGGCCATCGAGCTGGCAACAGACGGCTGGACCATAAACGCCCTGGTGGGCAAAACACTGCCTGTCGTTTCAGTATATGGAGGTATCGGATATGAAGGCTCTACCCTTACGGCAAAAACCAAAGGCTCCTATCCCACCATTGAACGAAATCCAAATTACCCAAGTGAGCCTGAAATGATGAGGGTGGGTACCATAGAAGAACCTATCAACCTTGAATATGATGGAGCCAACGGGTTCCGGGCCCTGGCTGGTTTTCGCTTCCGGTTCGCGATATTCCATATATCAGGATCCTATACTCTGTCAAACTATTCCAGTTATAACCTGGGTGTTGGTATAAGTTTCAGATAACTTGAGGAACATATTGCAACAGCATATACAGGGAACCCGATTCGGGTTCCCTGTTTTGTTGTGATATCCTTTTATATCGTTATAATTCATCTGTTCAACGTCAGTTCGATATAAGAACCGATAGAATCAGTTAACATAGTGCACTCTTTTCCGACCTTTGCAATTTTTCTTGAGATAGTAATTGTAGCCGGAGTGTTAAAAAATTTTTTGTTTGAGATCTGCGCTTCCCAGCGGATCGAGTTCAATGGTTTTAGCGTTCTGTCGGGGTTTCCCTCATCGAAAAATGAACATCAGGACTAAAGGAAAATCGCCCGGTTTGAAGTGTGGATTTTCTAATTGTCTTTGTGGTGTTCGTTTTGGCTTAACCCAAAACGAACCAAAAACCCAAGAAGAATTTAACTCACCTAATTTGACGTCAGAGAAGACGTTGTACTTGTGCGTTGCCAAATCAGGCTCAAACAGAAATTCTTCAGGTTCTCCATCTACTGCTATAACGTGTTGTATGATACATATTTTACCAAATGAATCTGCAGAAATCAGGAAAATGGCACCCGTTGGGATCCGGGGAATCGCGGGAAAGAAGAGGTTGAGAGCAACGGGTGTTCCAAAGCATGAAATACCATCAAAGATATAGCCAGCCCAACATCTACGATCCCCCGGTGGCCTTTTCGTGCCTTTTGGGCCGTACCAAAAGGTACACCCACAGAAAAGATACGTGAGTTAGTAGTAAGTACACGACCGTATATTTTTTTCTTCATCGAAAAGAAGGAACAGCTCAAATAGTGCTTAATGGGCTTAAAAAAATAGGTTAGCAAACTCTTAATCCGAGTTCAGGTAATTACTATTTTGATATTAAGATCGAGATTTTCATATTGGCAGATAGGTCACATCCCCACCCTTGGCGGAAGAGTTGGTTTGCTATATATAACGGGATTTCAGGTAGCCACCAGAACCGTGACTAAAAAAATCACCACCATATTCATATATACCTTATGCAAAGAATAATTCTGCTCTCAGTACTGCTGACACTAAGTTTTTCAACAATAATATTTGGGCAAAATGAAGATAGCTTTGATCCCTCCAACCTGGACGTTTCCTGGCAGCTTATTGATAATTATTACCAGGAAAAACCGCAATTTCTTGCCACACTTACACTCACTAATACCGGCACCAACAATCTTCCCGCCAGTGGCTGGAGCCTCTATATGAACAATATGTTCGGTAAAGATCAGACCGGAAATTTTGAAACAGAGCATATAAACGGTGACTTGGTACGATTGATCCCCACCTCCACTTTTGTAGGTCTCAAACCGGGTGAAACCCTGAAAATGGATATCATTTCTCCGGGATCCGTTCTGAATATCTCCGGATCACCGCGGGGGCTATACTGGGTATGGGCCAACAATAAGGAAAAAGGGATACCGATCGGGAAATTTACTGTAAAATCAGTTAACGACCCTGGGGTACTCAATCGCGGACCGGAAGACCATATCCCCGTAGCCACGCCCGAAACGGTATTCCAAAGGAATAAGAAAATTGAAAATATTGAAGAAGCGAACCTTGCTAACGTATTCCCAACACCGGCGGAGTATAAAACAGGTTATGGTGCCTTTATCCTGAATCCCGGGGTTACCATTAGTTATGAATCCAAATTCAGGAACGAAGCCGAATATCTCTCCGGGGAGCTTTCTAATATTTTCGGCATCAATATACCCATGACAAACGAACGTGTTTCCGGGAAAAAAATAGTCCTTACATCCGGAAATGCGGCACCCGAAGGGTACAAACTTACCGTCACTCCTGATTCTATTACTATTTTAGCTTCTAAACCGGCAGGAATTTTTTACGGAATACAATCGCTTAAAACAGCATTGCCTCCCTCCTCATGGTCAGGCAGAAAACAGGAGGTTAAAATACCTGCGCTCGAAGTAGATGATAAGCCCCGATTCGGCTACCGGGCTTTCATGCAGGATGTAGCCCGTAATTTCCGTACGAAGGAACAGATCCTTAAGACGCTGGACCTGATGTCGCTTTATAAACTGAATGTTTTTCACTTTCATTTTAATGATGATGAGGGATGGAGAATCGAAATACCGGGCCTTCCGGAGCTTACCAACGTAGGAGCTCAACGCGGACATACCCTGAACAATCACAAGAAACTACAGCCTTCCCACGGGTCAGGTCCGGAGTCCGGTTATCCCGGCAGCGGATATTACACCACCGAAGATTTTATAGAAATCCTGGAGTATGCTACTGAACGCCACATTAAGGTAATCCCTGAGATTGAAACCCCCGGCCATGCCCGTGCTGCTATAAAAGCAATGGATGCCCGTTACCAAAACCTTATGGAAAAAGGCGAAAAAGAAAAAGCCCGCGAGTATCTGCTTCAACATCCCCAGGATAGTTCCGAATATCGCTCGGTTCAGGGCTGGGATGATAACGTAATCGATGTGGGCCTTCCTTCAACATACCGTTTTCTCGAAAAAGTAATTGACGAGTTAGCTGCAATGTATGAACGTGCAGGAGCTCCGCTTAATCGTATTCATATGGGGGGTGATGAAGTTCCCTCCGGAGCCTGGGAGAAATCACCTGCCGTCCGGAACCTGATCAACGAAACTCCTGAGCTGGAATCTACCGGAGACCTGTGGGGCTATTTTTATCGACGTGTTAACAATATGTTGAATGAACGCGGGCTTTCCCTGTATGGTTGGGAAGAGATCGGTATGAAGGAAGCTCTTTGGGGTGGTGAAGCGCATCCTGTAGCCGATAAAGAGTTCGCTAAAGAAGACGTACAAGTGGACGTATGGAACAATGTGATCGGTTCCGGTGCTGAAGATTTAGCTTACCGACTCGCTAATGCCGGCTACAAAGTGGTACTTTCCGGGGTATCTAATTTCTATTTTGATCTGGCCTACCAAAAGGCTTTCCCGGAACCCGGTCTCTACTGGGGTGGTTTCAACAGCTTGGACAAACCGTACTCTTTTATCCCCTACAACTACTACAAGAATGCAAAGGAAGACCTGATGGGACGTAAACTGAAAGATTCCCATTTTGAGGATATGGAACGGCTGACCCAAGAGGGACGAGCCAATATTGTCGGGATACAAAGCCTGTTGTGGGCCGAAAAGCTGATCAGCAGTGAGAGACAGGAATATATGCTGCTGCCCAAATTGCTGGCAATGGCCGAACGCGCGTGGGCTCCCAAGCCCGACTGGGCAAACGGTGAATGGTCGGCTGAAAATATAGAACAATACAATCAAGCCTGGACTGATTTCCTAAATATAACTGCAAAACGGGAACTGCCCCGGCTTGATCACTACGCGGGTGGATTCAAGTACCGAATTCCAACTCCCGGAGCAGTTATTCAAGATGGAAAGCTGATAGCAAACGTTCAGTTACCGGGATTTACAATCAGATATACGACAGACGGGACACAACCATCTTCTGAAAGTAAAAAGTATACCAAACCGATCAGTCTATCGAGTGATTCGGCTATAAAACTCAGAGTATTTAACCAGGAAGGACGAGGTGGAAGAACCGTTGAAGTTTCACAATAACTGTAGACCAATAAATACTCACAAATAAACTTTGGAAACATTTGAAGCCAGTAGTTAAAATCGAGTTTTGCACCCAGTGCCAGTGGCTGCCACGTGCAAGCTGGATGGCACAGGAGCTTCTGGGAACGCTTGAATCCGAACTCGGGGGCGTAACTTTGGTTCCAGGATCAGGCGGTACGTTTGATATCTACCTGGGTGAAGAACTGATATACTCACGCAAAGAACAGGGACGATTTCCTGAATCGAAGGAACTAAAACAGCTGGTCCGAGACCGGGTAGCCCCTGATAAGGACCTGGGACACAGCGACCGATGAAGAATGAACCTGACTGGTTACGGTTCCATTATTCTTGCGGTTTATCCTCTTTCTGATGACCTTAAATGTGGCTGAAAATAAAACCGGATATAAATTCTCAAAACTATATGTTTAAAAAAATATTAGTACTCCTTTTTGTCGGGGTGTTAACGTCAACATCCCTTAATGCGCAAGAAACCGATCTCCCGAGCGATGGGGAGTGGATACAGTTATTTAACGGTCAAAACCTGGATGGATGGACCCCAAAGTTCACAGGAAGTGAATTAGGTATCAATTACAACAATACATTCCGGGTCGAGGATGGTATCCTGACGGTTTCCTACGATCAATGGGATAACTTTGACGGGGAGTTTGGTCACCTGTTTTATGAGAAACCATTCTCGAGTTACCGGCTGCGCGTTGAGTATCGGTTTGTAGAGGAGCAGGTTACAAACGGACCGGGCTGGGCTTATAGAAATAACGGTATGATGATTCACAGCCAGCCTCCCGAGGATATGAGTATTGATCAGGAATTCCCGGTCTCACTGGAAATTCAGCTACTGGGAGGTAATGGCAACGACAAGCGGACCACCGCCAATATCTGTACTCCAGGCACTAACGTAGTCATCGACGGCGAACTTGTTACACAACACTGCATCAACTCCAGCTCAGATACCTATCATGGTAACCAATGGGTAACACTGGATGTAGTAGTAAGAGGCAACAACATAAAACACTATGTCAACGGTAATCTGGTTTTCGACTATAGCAAGCCACAGTTGGACCCAAACGATTCCGATGCCAAAAAAATCCTGAAAGAAGTTGATACCAAGCTGCTTACCGAAGGATATATCACTATACAGGCGGAAAGCCATCCCACACAATTCAGAAAGATAGAAGTTATGCCACTGGACGAATAAAATACTGGTATTCGTACTTACCGATAATTTCTGATCAGGTTGATACCTATCTTTATACAGAATTCAAATAACAGCTGTATGTTTGGTGATTCATTTGTTATATCCAACCACGGACAACTTTTTAGAACTCAATTATGAAATTCTACAGCCGTAAACTCATTAAACCCCAAGACCTAAACGCGAATGGTACCCTCTTCGGTGGTTCACTCCTTGCCTGGATTGATGAAGAAGCCGCCATCTATGTTACTTGTCAACTGGACAAAGGTAATGTCGTTACGAAATATATGTCTGAAATTAACTTTGTAAGTTCTGCACGAGTTGGTGATGTCATAGAGATTGGAATGGAAACCGTAAAATTCGGTACTTCCTCAATTACCGTGCGGTGCGAAGTCCGGAACAAATTCAACAAAGAGACGATCATTAAAATTGATGAAATTGTGTTCGTAAACCTGGACGAGAAAGGGCGTCCAACTCCACATAAAGTCTCTGAACCGGCAAATTAGATAGGGTTTCTTTCTTCACCCCTTCGCTGTGTTTACCGGGACTTCTCCCCTGCCCGGGTAATGTTGACTGTTTAATTTCAATAGCCTTTACCATCCTGGAGAAATCGTAAATCCGACATATCCCGGCTGATCCGGCCTTTGGAACGGAATAGCGTAATAGACCTCCGCAACCAAGTAGCCAAGTATATTTACCCGTGCACTTATACCGGTGCTGAATACAGGGACGCGCTCGTTGGTCTCACCTGAAGTCCATTTCAGATCGTTGAACTCAAACGGGCTATCTTGTGTCCAGGCATATCCGGCATCAAAAAAAGTAGTTAACGTCGTAGGAATGGTTCTTGATCGAAACAGTGCCAGCTGTTCCGCGCCAAGCACCGGCACCCTGAACTCCATATTTGCTACAGCAATCCGACTCCCAAACAATCTTTCAATTACAGGACAACCCTGCTGCTGATTTTGGCCACATTCTGCGGCACTAAATGAGCCATAGTTATATCCCCGGATCAGGCTTTCATAACCTAAAAAGCTGGGAGATAAGCTTTCTTCAGCATTTGATCCCTGCAGATAGCGACCGGAGTGAAGTCCGCGAACAGCAAAGGTAAAAGGTCGCATATAGAAATAGCGACGATAATCAGCCAATGCATCCAGGAAACTAAATGATCCGGTGGTCGGGGAAAGCTCAAACCGAAGCCTGTGCCCTCGTATAGGCCCCGTAAAGGCACTGATTGAATTATCCTCCACATAAGCGGATGAGGCCGAATACAAGTTGAGTGGTGAGGGGGCCTCCAGGCTCTCCCTGATCCGATCTATGGGCTGTCCAAATTGATTATAAAACGTTCGTTGGCGTTCAAGGTCATACCAGATATGGGTCCAACCGGTTGAAAATTCCATCCGTTTGGTTGTTGAAAATGGATACATCCCCAACAGTGATATCCGATCCCGGAATGTTCTCCTGTTCAATCGTTCAACCACGGGGAGCGTTCGCTGCTCACCGTCAATAGTCACGGTTTCTTCTGTTACGCGTGCTCTTGTAGTTCGAAATGGCATATGACTGACAGACGCCCCATAAATAAAACGATGGTCCTGGTTCAGATAGGCCACCTGTCCGCCGATATCTTTAAGACGCCCCTGCATTCTCAGGCT
>JBEPXS010000020.1:0-17470 GCA_041641755.1 Balneolaceae bacterium | reverse complement strand
ATAGTTCTGCTGCGTAGGCAGGTGTATGCCACATTCTGTCTTCTCAGAACCGTTCCAGCGACCGGCGCGTTCATCTTCCTCTTCCTCGTCTACCGGTTGTGTACACGGTATACAGCCAATGCTTGGATAGCCTTCGTCGTGGAGCGGATTATAGGGAAGTCCACGATCATCAATGTAATCCCAGACATCGTCGCCGGTCCAATTAGCCAGCGGATTTATCTTAATAACTTCATTTTCCGGGTCCCACTCTACCACTTTTGTTTGCTCGCGGGTTTCTGACTGGTTACGACGTACACCGGTAACCCATGCTTTTTTATCGGAAAGATAGTTTCGCAGTGGCAGGACTTTGCGAAGATAGCAGCAGCGGTTGGGATTTCTGTTCCACAGCTCATCGCCATATTTTTCTGCCTGCTCCTCAAGGGAGAGATCGGTACTGATCCTCGTAATGTCGATATTGTATCGGGCTTCCAGCCGGTCACGAAGTTCGTATGTCTCCTCAAAAAACAGGTGCGTATCCAGATAAAATATCGGGATATCAATACTGTTTCTCACAAGGCGATCGATAAGAAAAACTCCTGAAGGGCCGAATCCCGTACCCAGCACCATCTCCGAACCAAAGGTTTGAAAACCCCAGGCAAGTACCCGGTCGGGACTGGCCTCTTCAAACTGCTGGTTGAGGTTATCTAGCAGTTCCTGTGATAAATTTTGTTGTACAAATGTTATTGGCTCTTTTAAATCCTGTATTGCCATATTTGTTTATCCTGCAAAATTGGTAAGAATTTGTTCCGTCTGTGTCGGTACGCGTTCATCGGTCTCGGTCTGGAACCAACTCAAATCTCTGTCCGCAGCGGCCAGCTCACCTATCACTATCGTAGCAGGTGATGAAAGATGAGCGGCGTCATCAGCAATGGTAGCCAGGGTTCCCCTAACCGTCTGCTGAGTCTCGTAGGTCGCTTTTTGAACAACTGCTACCGGTGTATCAGCACTTCGGCCAAACCCGATTAGTGTTTCAGTAATTTTGCTGAGATTCCGCATTCCCATCAGAACAACCAACGTATCGGCCTGTGCCAGATGGCCCCAGTTCTCAAAAGAGTCACTATTTTTGATAGTGTGTCCTGTAACCACGGTAAACGATCGTGCAACCTTGCGGTGTGTTACTGGAATTCCGGCATATGCCGGGGCAGCCAGCGCCGAACTGATACCGGGTACAATTTCATAGGAAATATCCGCGGCCTTCAGTGCCAGACACTCCTCGCCACCACGCCCGAAAACAAAAGCATCGCCGCCCTTTAACCGGGCCACTTTTTTACCTTCCCGGGCTTTGGTTACAAGAATGTGGTTAATCTGCTCTTGCGAAACAGAGGGCTTGCCGGGCCGTTTACCCACGTATATATGCTCTGACTCGTCAGAGGTGATGGAGAGTAACTCCGGATTCGCCAGCCGGTCGTACACGATGACATCGGCTGTTTTTAATATTTTTGATCCCTTAACGGTAATCAGATCGGGATCTCCCGGACCTGCTCCCACCAAATATACTTTGCCGTAAGTAGGGTATTGTTGTTGACTGTTCATAATCAATTTATTCGCTGTTATGCGGGAATCTTTTCGGTTTCTTCTAATCCGACCCGGTTCCAATAGTCGCTAAATCCTTCGCCGGGAGAACGGTTTTCTTTGTAATGCACAAGCAGAGGTCGGACCTCCTCAACCAGTTCTTCACGTGGTACCAGGTCTTTGTACTCCTTATTAAGCCGTGTTCCTGAGGGATCGCCACCGATAAAGATGGTATATTTATCGAGTGAACGCCCCACAAAACCGATATCGGCTACATAAGGACGAGAACAACCGTTGGGGCATCCCGTCATACGCACGGAGAGTTTTTCATCTTCGAGCCCCAGTTCGTGTAACACGTCATCGAGATCTCTGATGACCTCCGGAAGCGCCCGCTCGGACTCCGTGATGGCCAGTCCACAGGTAGGAAGTGCGGGACATGCCATGGAGTATTTTATAACATTCGATATCTCATCATCGAGCAATACTCCGTGATCGTGCAGTAGATCGGTTATAGTTTCCTTGTCTTCTTCCTTAATGTCGGTCAGAAGCACATTGTGGTTGGGTGTAAGACGAACACCGGGTTCAAATTCATTTGAAATTTTACGAAGGGCAGTTTTAAGCTGAAGATCCCCCTCATCCTTGATGCGCCCGTTTTCAACAGATACGCCCAGAAACCAGTTGCCGTCGGACTGTTTATTCCATCCCAGGTAGAGATCCAAATCAAAGTCAGGTATCTCCCGGAACGGTTCCAGTTCAAATCCAATACGGTCTGTCAGTTCTTCCTCAAATTTCTCAAGGCCCCATTCATGAATCAGATACTTCATGCGGGCCCGCTTACGATTTTTACGGTTTCCATGATCCCGTTGAATTCCGATAATGCCTTTGACTACATCGACGACCTTTTCCTTCGGTACGTAACCAAGGTCATCGCCAAGACGCGGGAAGGTTTCCGGTTTGCGGTGATTCATACCCATTCCGCCCCCCACAACAACATTAAATCCTTCGATCTCTTTGTTGTCATCAAACTGTGCAACAAGTCCGATATCCTGGGTATGGGCATCCACACTGTTATCTCCTGGCAAGGCGATACCTACCTTAAACTTTCTTGGCAGGTAGCTGTGCCCGTAAATGGGCTCTCCTTCTTCCACCTCTTCTTTTCCTGAATATACTTTATCGCCATTCAGCCAAAGTTCATGGTAGGCGTTGGTAGCCGGAAGCAGGATATCTGACAGTTCGTTTGCAAATTCCTGTACCTGCGCCTGCCGTCCGTCAATATCGGGAGCAGGAGTTGCCATAACATTGCGTACAATATCGCCACACGCTCCCAGTGTGGTGATTAGTGCATTATTGATCTCCTGTAGTGTATCTTTGAGTTCCTGTTTAATTACGCCATGCAGCTGAAAAGCCTGGCGGGTAGTAACGCGGAGTGTCCCATCTGCATATTTATCTGCAATATCGTCAAGAGCAATGTATTGGTCAGCCGTCATTTTACCACCAGGGATTCGGCCACGTATCATAAAAATATAGTGGCGGTCTCTACCTTCTCGGAGATCACGATCATCCTGCTGATAGGTACCATGAAACTTCAGTACCTGGATTGCCTTCTTGCCGAAGTGGGAAGAATCATTCCCCACTTCTTCAGCAAGAGGCGCGCGAAGATAATCGCTGTTCTCCTTTATGACTTCAATTTTACTTTTTGTTCTTTTTCTTCGTGAACCCATAAAGGATTTAGTTCTTTTGTTTTAAAACAAATTAGAGTTTATCGTTCGATCGGAGCATCAATAAGATTACCCCATTCTGTCCAGGATCCGTCGTAGTTCTTTACATTCGGAAATTCGAGCAGTTCATTCAGCACGAACCATGAATGGGCAGAACGTTCACCGATTCGGCAGTAGGCAACAATATCTTTGTCAGGTGTAATACCTTCGTTTTTATAGATCTCCTGGAGCTCTTCTTTACTCTTAAAGGTACCGTCGTCGTTAACTGCTTTTGACCAGGGTATGTTGGACGCACCAGGAATATGGCCTGCCCGTTGAGAAAGTTCATTCAGACCGGGAGGTGCCAGAATTTTGCCCTGGAACTCATCGGGTGAACGGACATCCACAAGCCCGAAGTCGTTAGCATTCAGCTTCTCTTTAATATCATCACGGAATGCACGGTACTCTTGTTTAACTCCGGAAATGGAATAGTTGGTTGAATCATAGCTTGGTTCATCAGTAGTCAGCTCACGATCTTCAGCTTCCCACTTTTTTCGGCCGCCGTCCAGGATTTTGACATCCTCATGGCTGTAATACTTCAGCAGCCAGTATGCCCAGGCGGCAAACCAGTTATTATTGTCGCCATAGAGTACGATTGTCGTATCGTTATCTATACCAGATTCCTGCAGCAGCTCTTCAAAATCTTCTTTTGAGGCGATAGTTCTGCGTAGCTGGTCCTGGAGCTCCTCTTTCCAGTTCCATCCCACAGCACCAGGGATATGGCCCGATTCATAAGCTTCGGTATCTACATCAACTTCTACAAAGCGAACTCCGTCATCAGATAGATGATCGGCCGCCCAATCAGTTGAAACGAGTACATCTTTATTAGTTAGAACGTCAGACATGGTTATTGGTCTTTCTTATTTTATTATTGTTGTTGGTTTCGATGAAATAAAATTACTCTTTCTTCTGAAGCAGGCGGTAAGCTTTTACAATAAAAAAGCCCACCACCTGCTTCAGGTAGTGGGCTTTAAACTCAGTTTCTACAAACCTATTCAAGCATATTACATCCACTACCTTTCGCAGCATTCATACAGCAACACATACAAAGACAACAGATGTCCATCTGCATGGTGGCGAATAAGTTGTGGATGTAATTCTGAAAAATCATCAATCTTGTTATGTTTGAAAAAACTGTTCGTCCTTTTCTGCTGTCTAAGGATAATAACCCTTTCGATAGAAGTCAATACTTAATTCAGAAAAAATTAAATCCTTGGGAAACCGACTAGATATAGTGCATACCAACCCGTGATGTTCCGAACGATTTTCTTTATCTATATGTTGCCAAATTAGGATATAGAAGTTAAAGCATTGTATATCCAATTTTTTTTCTTACTTTTAAATCGTTCCTGACACACATAATTGTCAGATCAAATGTATTCTTTTATCTTGAAAACAACAGACAACATATCATTTTCTCACCCCCGAACAAACACAATCTGTGCGTGTTGTTGCTGTTGTTGTAGCTAGTTGCCGGACTGCTCTTAATTCCTTCATTTCAAACATTGCCGGTAACGAAGTCAGATTTCACGATCTAACTGTGTGATCTGAATTTCCAATCCAGGCAACAATTGTTAACACCCGATTATAATCATGAATGCACTAAAATTGTTAGAACAAACAAATTCAGACCTTGCCCAACGGAGTGACCAGTTGAGCTCGTTCATCGGTGGAACTCCTCTTTTCCCAATCTCTAGCATCAATCCCAACAAAGATGTCAAAATCTTTGCTAAGCTCGAATGGCAACAATTTGGGGGAAGTGTAAAGGCACGTCCTGCCTATCGTATTGTGCGTGATGCTATTGCCAACGGAGAGCTGACCGAAGGGAAACACCTGCTTGATGCCAGCAGTGGAAATACGGGAATTGCCTATGCTCATATCGGTGCTGCTTTGGGAATACCGGTAACCTTGTGCCTGCCGGAAAACGCATCGAAGGAACGCAAGCAGATCCTGAAATCGCTGGGAGTACATATAAAGTATACCTCCCGAACGGGCAGTACGGATGAAGCCCAGGAGATTGCTCAGCAATTGCATGAGGAAAATCCTGACAAATATTATTATGCCGACCAATACAGTAATCCAAGTAACTGGAAATCACATTATTACACAACAGCTCCGGAAATTCTGGAACAGTCAGGGTACGGTGTCACTCATTTTATAACCGGGCTGGGAACTACCGGTACCTTTACCGGCACCGGTCGCCGATTGAAGGAGTACAACGATGAAATTAAGCTTATTGGCCTGCAACCCGATCTCGCCATGCACGGTCTCGAAGGCTGGAAACATCTTGAAACAGCCCATATCCCGGATATCTACGATGATTCAGTTGCGGATGAAATGAGATCTATTTCAACCGAAAAAGCTCATGAAATTGTTAAACTTGCGGCTCAGAAAGAAGGCCTGCTCATCAGTCCCTCCTCGGCTGCAAATCTGGCTGCTGCCCTTGAACTGGCCGAAGAGCTGGATGAAGGAGTGGTTGTGACCATCTTCCCTGATGACGGTAGTAAGTACGGGGAAGTGATAAATCAACTTTTTGAATGAATTCAGATAGCGACAACCGGCAAATGAAGAACGTAGTTATTCATAAAGATGCGTTGGATGTCATGCAGGAGCACGCCGAGGAGTACTATCCAAATGAATGTTGTGGCTTCTTTTACGGCACCGACGGCGAAGTTCGTAAGATAACCCAGGCCCACAGAGTCACTAATGCGAAAGAGGGTGACCAGCGCAGACGTTTCCAGATTGATCCGAAAGATTACCAGGAGGCGGAACGGTATGCGATAAATCACGACCTGGATTTACTTGGCGTGTACCATTCGCATCCCGACCATCCTGCTGAGCCCTCGGAACATGACCGCAAAGTAGCAATGCCGGTTTTCTCCTATATCATTATTTCAGTTCAAGATGGAGAAGCAACAGCAACCCGATCATGGCAACTGAATAATGACCGGCAGTTTGAAGAGGAGTCAACCGAAACCAAGACACTAACCGAAACAGAAAAAATATAAATTCAAAGTATTCCATGGCTAGAATCATAATTCCGACCCCGTTGCGTAAATTCACGGATCATAACCGCAACTTTACCACCGATAAGGATACGCTTGCTGAAGCGATCCAACAATTTGTGGAGGAATATCCCGATGTAGAAAGTAACCTGTTGGATGAAGACGGAAATGTCCGTTCATTCATTAAAGTCTATATCGGTGACGATGAAGTAGATCCCAATAAAAACGGAACAATTGAACTGAGTGAAGATACAGAAGTGAGCATTGTGCCAGCTATAGCAGGTGGCTGTTGAATATTGAATTGAAGCTCAAGGAAACATTACTGAAGTCAGAGCACTTCGAAATTCAATCTGACAGCACTGTCTAGAACTTTAAAGCTATACAAGCTATGACTAACTGGGAAAACGTAGAATTTTCAAGTAAAGAATTGGGTCACTACAGCAGACATCTTTCCATTCCTGAATTTGGGATGGAGGGACAGAAGAAGCTGAAAGCGGCCAAGGTACTCGCTGTAGGGACTGGCGGACTCGGAGCCCCGATGTTGCAATACCTTGCCGCTGCTGGTGTAGGTACCATTGGCCTCGTGGATTTTGACGTAATTGAGGCAAGCAACTTACACCGCCAGGTTCTCTTCGGAGCCTCCGATGTTGGTCGCCCGAAGGTGGAGGTAGCCAAAGAGCGACTGCAGGAAATTAATCCACATATTACCATTAACGTGCATGAGACCCGCCTAACCAGCGACAATGCCCTCGAAATTATTGAAGATTATGATGTGGTGGCCGACGGAACTGATAACTTCCCCACCCGTTACCTCATCAACGATGCCTGCGTAATGCTGGACAAACCGAATGTGCACGGGTCTATATTTCAGTTTGAAGGCCAGGTATCGGTCTTTAACTATGTAGATCAGGATGGAGAACGGGGACCGAACTATCGCGATCTTTTTCCTGAGCCACCTCCTCCCGGACTGGTGCCCAGCTGTGCGGAAGCTGGAGTACTTGGTGTACTGCCCGGCATCATCGGTTGTATACAGGCTAGTGAGGTAATAAAGGTGATTACAGGAATTGGCGAACCGCTTGCCGGCAAGCTATTTTTGTTCGATGCGCTGAACTTTAGCACACGAACGGTGAAAGTGAAAAAAAATAAAGATAATCCACTAGTCGGGGAAGATCCCGAGATAACCGAGCTTATTGACTACCAGGAATTCTGTGGATTGCCTTCGATCAATGGTGAGCAGGAAGAGGAGACTGAATCCGAGGTGCCTGAAGTCTCCGTTAAGGAATACAAGTCGTGGATAGACCGGGGCGAAGATGTGCAGCTCATCGATGTTCGGAAGCCATACGAGGCGGAGATTGCCGAAATCGGCGGTGAACTTATCCCGCTGGACGATATCCTCGACAAGGCTGACAAAATTGACCGAAATAAAAAAGTGGTTGTTCATTGCCGCAGCGGTCAACGCAGTTCCGACGCCATCAAAAAGCTACAGGAAAAGTATGGATTCGACAACCTGTACAATCTGAAAGGCGGTATTCTGGCCTGGTCGGAAGAAATTGACGAAAGCGTACCGCAGTATTAGCAATTTAATTAATGTGCGACGCACTTCAGGAGTACGTCGCATATAGAGCCCAGGCCTTGCCTACTGAACCAAGTCCAACGAAGCAGAATTAATACAGTATCGTAGTCCCGTCGGTTCCGGACCATCTGGAAAAACATGGCCGAGGTGAGCATCACAGACGTTGCACAATACCTCGATTCGATGCATGCCATGGCTGTGATCTTCTTCATAGCGAATAACATTCTCCTCTACAGGTTCGGTAAAGCTGGGCCATCCGGATCCCGATTCAAATTTTTCAGATGAATCAAACAACTCGGTCCCGCAACAGATACAAGCATAAAGGCCCGGTTTGTGAGATTCACAGTATTCCCCCGAATAGGGAGTCTCCGTCCCTTTCTTCCTGGTAATCTGGTATTGCTCTACTGTTAACTCCTCTCTCCACTCTTCGTCACTTTTTTCCACGCGCCGTGGTGGCTCAGGATTCTCTTTAGCTGCGTACTCGTTAACTTTTTTCCAATCGATCATAACTAATCCTTTCCATAAGAAAAGGCCAGACTAAAAAGCCTGACCTGCATTGTTAGTCGGGACGACTGGATTTGAACCAGCGACCCCTTCGTCCCGAACGAAGTGCGCTACCGGACTGCGCTACGTCCCGATCTATAAAATAAGATACAATAAATTTCAGTTGCGACGAACTTCGGAGGTACGTCGCAACTGAAGAGAAAACTTAGCTGCTAATTCTGGTAACCAGGTCAGCAGTACGGGCAGAATATCCTGCCTCGTTATCATACCAACCGAGAATTTTAACCAGGTTTCCTTCAACCTTGGTAAATCCGGTATCATAGATGCACGAGTGAGGATTCCCCAGGATATCAGTGGAGACAAACTCTTCCTCCGTATACTGTAATATACCCTTCATGGGACCGTCAGCAGCTGCTTTGAATGCTTTGTGTACTTGCTCTACAGACACATCTTTCTCGAGAACAGCTGTCAGATCAGTAAGCGATCCATCAGGTACAGGAACCCTAACGGCACTACCGTCAAGCTTGCCATCCAGATGTGGAAGTACGAGTCCCACCGCTTTAGCTGCACCTGTAGTTGTTGGTACTATATTGTGTGCAGCGGTACGGCCACGACGAAGATCCTTATGAGGACCGTCAACAATTTGCTGACTACTGGTATAACCGTGAATAGTGGTCATAAACCCTTTTTCCAGCCCAAAGTTGTCGTCCAGTACTTTGACCATCGGTGCCAGACAGTTGGTAGTACAGCTGGCGTTTGAATAAACAAGGGTCTCGTCATCAATCTCTTCATCATTTACACCCAGTACCACAGTCTTTACATCACCGCCGCGGGCAGGCGCAGAAATAATAACTTTTTGGGCCCCGGCTTCAATATGCTTGGAGGCGTCTTCCTTAGTACGGAAAAAACCTGTGGACTCAACAACGATTTCGGCTCCTCGTTCGTCCCATTTCAAATTGGACGGATCTCGCTCTGAAGAGATACCGATCTCCATACCATCAATGGTAAGGCTGTCTTCAGTAGTACTTACGTCGCCTTGATACGTGCCATGGACCGAGTCATATTTGAATAGATGAGCCAATGTTTTGGCATCCGTCAAATCGTTAATTCCGACAATTTCAATTTCATCTTGGTGATAGGCCAAAATAGAACGCGTTACCAAGCGCCCTATACGTCCAAATCCGTTAATTCCTACTTTGGTTTTAGCCATAAATAAAGTACCCTTTCTTATGCTTTGTTCGTGATTAGTGTCTTAAAAAAATTTCTTTGATCTATTAATAACAATCCAAAAAAATCGCTTCAATTACAGTCGGTCAAAAGGTATCATTCCAGCGTTCAATATTCAATAACAATTTTGTACGGATAACCGGTTGTTTCCCGAGATTATTGCAATTGATTCATAAGCTGATAAATATAAAATATCGAAATCTTAATCCTCATCCAGGTCCACGTCTTCGGGGATCTCTTCCTCGTTCAGAATATCGTCGTAATCGGAGTGGAAATCTTCTTCATCAAGATCAGTCTCATCAAAGTCAGTTGATTTTTCTTTTGGTGATCGATCGGTAGCTCCTGCTTTTTTTAACAGATTCGCTATCTCAGCCTGATCGTTATCCTGCGCAATAGTCAGCGCTGTATCGCCATTACGATCCTGCAACTGTATCTTAGCCCCGCTTTCAAGCAATAAATCCACTATCTGTTTATGCCCCTCGCGGGCAGCCTGCATCAAGGCCGTCTGTTGCCATCGCTGGCGGGAATTAACATCAGCACCGTGTTTAAGTAATCCCTTCACTACCGGCAGATGTCCCTCACGTGCGGCAATAATGAGATCCAGATCTCCCACCTCTGCCCCGTTTTCGAGCAAAAACTGCATCATTTCCAAATTTCCATTTTCGGCCGCACGGTGCAGGGCGGTCCCCCCCATCGAAGTGGTCTGGTTGGGGTCGGCCCCGTTTTCGAGCAAATATTTTACAACCTGAAGATGATCTTCTTGTGCAGCAAGTATTAATGCAGATGAACCATTTTTGCTGGTTTCATTGATATCTGTTCCGTCTTTCAATGATTCCTTAACGGCCTCTACCTCTCCCTCTTTGGCAGCCGTCAGTAATACAGATAATTCCATACTAAATAATTTTAATTCGAAGTTAATAAATGGCCCAGAATAATTACATTCTGGCAAAAGTAAATTTACACTTTTCCGTTCTGTAATTCACCATTGTGGATGATTAAAGAAGTAAAGACCTACCTGACTAACTTCACTAGTGTAGTACACCTATTCCGCTGTAACCGTTCATGAAGTCTTTGCCACTCATTCGGCGTTTCCCGGCCATCTGAACCTGTTCCAGTTTAACAGTTCTTTCCTCGCATCCCACCAGCAGCGCATCATCGATCATCCGCATTTCGCCAGCCCTTAGTAATACATTCTCTGGTCCCAGCCTTGAACGGTACATGTTAAATTTGAGATCATCAAGTTCTGCCCACGCAGTAGGAAAAGGACTTAACCCGCGTATCTTGTTATGCACCTTTTGTGCGGGAGCATTAAAATCTACCCGGCAATCGTCGGTAAACAATTTGGGAGCCGGTGTTGCCTGCTCATCATTCTGCGATGTAGTTGTATAGGTGTCATCAGCAATTTCATTCATCGTATCCACTAATAAATCACCACCCATCGTTTTTAACCGGTTATACACATCACCGGTCGTCTCATTCGGCCCGATCAGGGTTGAACGCTGATTAATGATCTGGCCTGCATCCACTCGTTCATTCAGAAAAAAAACGGTACAACCCGTCTCTTCCTCCCCGTTAATTATAGCCCAATGTATAGGAGCCGCACCCCGATATTTTGGCAATAGAGAGGCATGAAGGTTAATAGCTCCTTTTCCAGGAATATCAAGTACTTTGGAAGGTAGAATACGAAATGCCACAACCACAAAAAGGTCGGCGTCAAGAGTTTTTAACTCTCGAACAAAAGAAGGATCGGATAGCTTATCCACCTCTATTACCGGTAGATCGAGCTCCAGGGCTCGTTTTTTAACAGGAGTGGGAGTAGTTCCCCCACCGCGTCCCCGGCGCTTATCTACATTACTGACTACTGAAACGATATCGTGCTCTGAGGCATATATTTTTTCCAGGCTGGGAATGGCAAAGGGCGGAGATCCCATGAAGACTATTCGCATCAGGTCAAATCCTTAGCTAAGTTATTCAATGTGAAATTCGAGCAATTCTTTTTTGCTGAGATACCTCTTTATACCAGAGTTATATCTGTCACTTACTCTTTAGACTTTAATGGGTATTCAGTCTCTTTTTCACCCCTGACAATTTCATTCAGCTTGGTACTTAACATTTTCTGTTTAAAAAAAGAGAGGTAATCAAGAAACAGTACGCCATCCAGGTGATCCTTTTCGTGTTGTACCACACGCGAAAGCCACCCATCCAGCTCAAGTTCCTGTTCGTTGAAATCGCGATCCAGATACCGGACCCGAATTTTATCTGGTCGTGTTACCTTAGCATTGACACCAGGGATGCTGAGGCACCCCTCCTCCATTTCCACCTCTTTCTCATCGGTTTCAATGATTTCCGGATTGATCATGGTGAGCGGGCCGAATCCAGGAGAATCCTGTTCCGATTGCTCAAGCATGGGATCAGCATCAGCAACAAAAACACGGACCAATTTACCAACCTGCGGAGCCGCCAGGCCCACGCCATCGGCATTATACATGGTTTCAAACATATCGTCAATGAGCTTTTGCAGTTCCTCCGAATTTTCAGAAACAGGATCAGTCTCAGTTTCAAGAAGCTCGTCATCATAGGTAACGATAGGTAAAATCGCCATATATCAATTTTCAGATAGTTGGAGATATTTTTGGAGAATGATAGCCGCTGCGGCCTGATCGATACGTTCCTTTTCGCGCCGTTTCATTTTGGGGACGCCCGCTTCAATCATTGCCTGTACAGCTTCTTTGGAGGTATATCGTTCATCCATTTTTTCTATTTCCAGATTTGGAAATCGTCTGCGTAACTTGGTAATAAACTTTTCCACACGCTTGGTGGCATTCCCCTCATTCCCTTCGGGAGTTAAGGGCCAGCCAACCACTACTTTAATAACTTTCTCGTTCTCGTTGTAGATAAGCCTTTCCAGTTCGTCAAATACCTGCTGACTGTCGTAAGTTCCAATGGGATTGGCACTGGTACGCAGCAAATCCGTCCGGGCTAAGCCCGTTAATTGAGTACCTACATCGATTCCAATTATGCGACCGTATTGAGTCAAGGTTGTATTAGCTATTAGCTTCTTCCAATTCTTCCTCTTCCAGTGGTTCCTTAAGGAATTCCTTCATCAATTTACTAGGCTTAAAATGGGTTTTTCGATGGGGTGGTACATAGATGACTTCATTTGTTTTGGGGTTTCGGGCCTTTGGCTTTGCTTTGGTTGTTTTAACTTCAAAAACACCAAAATCCCGAAGTTCAATCCGGCACTCTGGATCAGCCTTCATCATAGTTTCCCGAATAGCAACCAATACGGCCTCAACCCAAGGCTCCGACTGAACCATCGGCTCATCCATATCTTCTGCTACTCGGCGAACTAAATCTCTTTTAGTGTAGGTAATCATAAAGTAAACTGTTCTTTAATTATAAATTAGCTTTCAACCTAGAATTGGTATTTTCCCTTTGAAAAATTGAGATGATATTGTTTTTATTTCAGATATAAAAATATAAAACACAACTATTTGCGTAAAAAGTTCATCCAAAGATCTATTCGTACCGGAACGCACTTTTTACTCCGTCAACTTTTAACAGTTTGGATATTATTTTATCCAGATGGTCGATATCATCGACATATACTGTAAGCAGTCCTTCAAACATTCCGCTGTCGCTATTTACATTTATGCTTTTCATATTTGTTTTAAGTGATCGTGAAACGATATCCGTGAGATCATTGACGATGCCGACGCGATCTTCTCCTATAATTTTTACCGCACCCAAGAACTTGGAGTCAATATTTTTTGCCCATGAAACGTCCACCACTCGTTCTCCATCCGTCTGGATAAGGTGATGAACATTTTTACAATTAGAGCGGTGAATCTTGACGTCACCGCCGCGACTGATAAAACCAATAACATCGTCGCCGGGTATGGGATTACAACAATTAGCATAGGAGTATTTTACGTCTGTTAGCTCACCGTTAATTATTAATGATTTCCTGTCACTAATAGAACGGGCAGCACTGATATATGTTTCCTGAATTTCCTCTTCGGTTAACGGACGCTGTTCCTGCTGCTCTTCTTTATCCTCTTCAATGCGTCCCTTGCTCGTCAGCTGTTTAGCTGTTTTGTAAACTTCATTTACATCAAAGGTACCACGGCCAACTTCATAAAACATCTTTTGAGTACTATCGAACTGGTGCTTATGAGCCACTCTCAACAGTTCCTGTTCGTCTATTTTTATATTACCCCTGTCGGCACGTTTTTCCCATAACTCACGTCCCTCTTCCGCCACTTGCCTTTCTTTCTGTTTTATGTACTGACGAATGCGTGATTTTGCTTTGTGGGTTACGACATCGTTAATCCAATCGGGATTCAAATTTATTTTGTTACCGGTAATAATCTCAACCTGGTCTCCGATATCCAGCTTCTGTCTTAACGGGGCCATCTTGCCATTGATTTTAGCGGCCATGGCCTGTTCCCCAACTTCGCTATGTATATCAAACGCAAAGTCGATCGGGGTTGCACCCTGCGGAAGTGTACGCAACTCACCATCCGGGGTAAAAACATAGATCTCATCCTGATACAAGTTGAGCTGAAAGTCCTTTACAAACTCTTTCGCCTCGTCGGGACGCGGGTTCTCAAGCACATCACGCACCCAGTGGACAAACTTATCCAGGGTCTCAGATCCATCCTTGCCCTCCTTGTATTTCCAGTGAGCGGCCAATCCACGTTCTGCGATTTCATCCATCTTGCGGGTACGTATCTGTACCTCAACCTTCCGGCCCTTCTTGGTTATCACCGTAGTATGCAAAGACTGGTAGCCGTTGGCTTTAGGGACCGAAATAAAATCGCGGAAGCGTTTCGGAATGGGTGTATATGAGTCGGTAATGATTGAGTAGACTCTCCAGCAATCTTCTTTCTTATGAGGATCCTCCAGGATAATACGGATAGCAAACAGGTCATAGATCTCCTCAAAAGGCTTTTGCTGGCGCTGCATCTTTTTAAAAATGGAATAGATATGCTTGGGACGACCTTTAATTTCAAATTCAAAACCCTGATTAGACAGTTCATCTTTAATCGGCTTCATGAACTCTTCAATAAACGCCTCGCGAGCCTCTTTCTTTTCGCGAAGTTTACGGGCAATGAACTTGTAAGAGTTGGGATCTATGACCTTAAAACAGAGGTCTTCCAGTTCACTCTTGATATTAAAAAGACCAAACCGGTGGGCAAGCGGGGCGTAGAGTTCTCGTGTCTCAGTCGCAATTTTAAGCTGTTTGTCCCGGGGCAGATGCTGAATTGTACGCATGTTGTGCAGGCGGTCGGCAAACTTAATGAGTACCACCCGAAGATCCTCAGCCATCGAAAGCAGCAGCTTCATAAAAGTCTCGGCCTGCTTCGTATCACGGCTTTTAAAAACACCTGAAATCTTGGTAACCCCGTCGATCAGGTGAGCCACCACTTCCCCGAATTCTCTTTCAATATCGTCGAGAGTAACCTCCGTATCCTCCACCGTATCGTGCAGCAGGGCTGCCGCAACCGATACATCATCAATATTTATTTCGGAGGCAACGATCTTGGCAACCGATACCGGGTGATAATAGAACGGTTCGCCCGAAGCCCGTTTAACTCCTTTATGCGAAAAGTAACATAGCTTAAATGCCTTGGTAATCATCTCATCATCAGTAGAATCGAGATACTCATGGCACATCTTCAGCAGTTGATTCAGATCATCCTGCTGGGCCGGATCCAACTCCTGTGCATCCAGATCCTCTGTGTATGTGGTTTTTACCTTAGACATCTATTAGCTGCCTTGTTTACTTTCGGCCGACAACCGGCCACACAAATATGTGTCACTTTAAAAAATAAATAAACGATCTGTCTGCTTAAATACCAATTTACCTGCCCGTAATCAGAATTACAGGATAATAAAAAAGGCGGACGTATCATATAACGTCCGCCTTCGAAAAATGTTGGAAATAGTTAGAATCTCAACAGCACACCAAATACTACTCTGCTGTTTGAGCTGGCAGGCACATTTTGATCCTGCACGCTATTGTAAAATTCTTCACCAACATCACTATACCTATACTCAATAAATGGCTTTAAAGCCGGTATGGCACTCACTTCGGCACCAACCAGGGCATTCCAATAAATTTTGCTTTCACTGTCATCCAAATTTTCCGGCAGATCACTTCCCTCAAGATCTACGGTATTGGAACCGAGTCCGAGGCCAACATACGGTTTCAGCAGACCGATGGAGACCCCTCCCAAAGCCGTTACTCCAAAATCGTAGTCATTAATTTCAGTGGTGTATGTGACATTATTTTGTGAAACACTGTTTTCATCACTAAAACTACTAAAATGAGCCCGTAACCCGAGCTTAACAATAGGTAGCTTCTGGAGTATATTCCGCTCGATACGCAGTCCAAAACCATTTTTCGGTTCTTCATCTCTCACTTCATATGATGCACCTATTCCCCATTGAGCATCTGCTTGCAGGGGTACCATTAAACTGATAAATAAAACGGTTGTAAAAACTACGAGTACTCTCTTCATATAATTCATAAATAAACTCCTTATTTAATATTAAGTACGTAGATGTTAATGATTTTTTCCTGGTTTAAGTTCACTTCTTTTCATATCCAAATGTTTAAACACAACGGACGGCAGTACGTTCCATCTTTTGCCAAAAAATAAGGAATATCCCTTTCATTAAAACCTGTGGGTATAGCTCACCTTGATTGCTCCAGCGCGCTGAGTAGTGCGAAAACGCTGCATTGGGGTTTCCGCCCAGTTGTGATTGTAGACCAGATAAAGATCAGAACCAGGTGTAATAATCCAACGCAACCGGTTATTCATCGACATGTTGGTGCTCAAGTTGTCATACTGCAGGTTTGTAGTGAAAAAGAGAGAAGTTGTTAAATCGATATTCGCTTCGAACCGGAATAGATCGGTAGAAAAATTTCCTCCTGCCAGATCCACATCGGTGTGAATATATTCCGGAGTCAGTTCAATGCCCGGGTACGGCCGCACTGTAATTTCACCGCCATACTCGGTGCTTGTACCTGACCAAAAGCCCCCGGTTTCAAAATTCAGTTCGCCGGAAACTCTACGGTAAGAAGCTGATTCCACACCGGTTGATATTCTCCATGAGGTATACTCTCCTACCGGTATAATGACGGATCCGTCTCTTTTAATATCAAACGGTTCCTGCAGCCGTTCGAAATTGCGAGACAGATCAAACTCAAATACATCTCCGGTCATAAAGGTAACATCGAACAGGGTGAAGCGGAGTTCTTGCGTTAACAGCCTAAAATCGAGATCCGTCAGGTGTTCAAACCGTATTTCCCAATCGATTTGCTGGATCAGGTCACTTCCGGGAAATTGTGGTGAATACTCCACCGAGGGCTGCAGGCGACGAAAAGCATTCCGTGGAGTAAAACCCACGGCGGGATCAAAAGCATTACCAAACTCCCGATACGATACATGTGCCTCCCACGGTTGGTTGGGGTAATTCAGCCGGATTCCACGCGAAGATCGATCCCAGACATTCGTAGTATCCACTGCAGCCAGAGGGTTATTGTGGAATACAAAAAATGCCTGAAACTGCAAGTTTTTGTTACCCAAAAAACGAGAGGTGCCCAACTCCAGGTCTGTACCAAACGTATGGCGATCTTGCAGCGCCGGTGTCAGTTCATCACTATCCTGGGTAGAACGCCGGGTATAGATCATACCGATGGTACTCTCTGATCCGATGTTCCGCTTAACGCGGGCTACCGAAAAATTCTCTGGCTGAACTGCTCCCTTTTCACCCGTTCTTACGTGTAACAGGGCCATGTTATAGTCTCCTGCATTGCCCAGCAGACGGGCTCCATAAGTAAT
>JBEPXS010000019.1:0-17835 GCA_041641755.1 Balneolaceae bacterium | reverse complement strand
ACTATAAACAAGGAATGCAAAATACGGGATAAGCTATTTTCCGTATCAGCATTCCTTGTTTAATATCCAGGGTTGTGTAATTATTTGGACTGTTGGGATTCAATCGTTCCCGCCTTTACTACCGCCATCTTGTCGAGCTTAATATATTTCTTAATCACCTCATTGACTTGTTCAAGGGTTAGTGCTTCAATCTCTTCGAAATATTGATCTGCATAGGAGAGCGGTTTACCTCTGAGGGCGATATCGTGGATGTAGTTGGCCAGACCACCTGTTGTTGCAAGACGAACTTTAGCAGAACCGGAGATGGTTGACTTTTTAGCTGCCAGTTCTTCACTGGTAATTCCTTCCTTCACCCAGCGCTCCAGTTGCTTCATCGTCGATTGCATCCCTTTTTCCAGTAGGTTGGGAGCAAAGGTGGCAGAAAGAGTCCAATAACCGTCATTCATTGTGGCTCCTGATATATTTGAACCGATGCCGTAAGTCAGCCCCTCCTTATCCCGTACGGAAGACATAAGACGTGCCGAGAAGTTGCCACCCAATATATACGTACCCAACATCAACGGCAGGTGATCGGGATGTTCCTCATCAATGCCTATGGGTAATCCCATTCTTACGGATACACTTGTTTTCCCATCCATATGTACAGTTTTATCTATATGATCGGAGGGCAGGGTAGCCGGTTTTGTTTCTTTATAGGCGATACCTCCGCTCCAATCCTTAAACGCTTTGCGAACCTCACGTTCAATGCTTTTAGATTCCAGATCTCCGACGGCAACAATTTGCAGGGAGTTGGTACCATAGTGTTTTTTATGGAATGTTTTTAGGTCCTCAACGGTCACCTCATCGATATCCTGGATAATCTGCTCAACCGAAGCTTGATGGTTCGGATGGGTCTTGGGATATATCAATTGGGTGAGTGTTGACTGGGCCATGTAACCGGTATTCTCCAGGCTGCGCTGGAATGAACCCTTACGTTGAATTTGAAGTTTTTCAAGTTCACTGGAACTAAAGGCCGGTTCTCGTAGTTGTTCTGCCAATAAGCTCATTACTTTCGGCAGGTCATTAGTTAAGCATTTGGCATTGAACGTAAGGCTGTGACTATCTACACTGAAATTGATGTTGGCTCCAAGATTTTCAAGCTCTTCAGCTATTTTGAACTTTTCTTTATCAAGGGTTCCTTTATCCAGCATATTACCGGTCATGTCTGCAATCATGGTGTTTGAGTCTGGGCTGTACCAGTCTCCCGCAGCCAGGCTGCCTTTAATGGTGATTACATCTTTCACACCAGTGCTCATAGAATACAGTTCAATATCCCCGATCTTTGTTTTATAGATTTGACTTGAAAGATCAGTATTCTCGGAGGCCACTCGGTCTGACTTGAAATTATTCGATTCTGTGGAGTTGGTAGCTTCAAAGTCATGATCCCTGTAGTATAGTTTATCTTGTAGCTCTTTGTTTGAGCGGGAACTGCTACTGGCAGTTGGCTGGCTATCTCCGCCCGGTTTTTCAGGAATGAAATAACCAGTAGTACTTTTATTCTCGACAAAATAGGTTTTAACAGCTTGCTGTACCTGTTCCGGGGTTACCGATTTTACTTCCTCGGGATAGCGGACATAGAATGTCCAATCACCCATCGCAATCGCTTCGTTAATTTGGCTGGCGATAGAAAAGGAGCCATCCCGGTCGAAAGCTGTTTCGGCTGTGATCTGGTTTATAGCCCGGTCAACTTCGCTCTGGGTTACTCCATTTTCCTTGATATCATTGATCTGCTTCCACAAAAGTTGTTCAACCTCGCTGTGGGTGGCACCGGGTGACAGAAACGCATAGGTCACGAACAAGCTTGGATCTTTAAAAGGAAAGTAAAAATCAAAAACATTCGTGGCCTTACCTGCGTCAACAAGCGATTGGTAGAGTCGGCTTGTCTTACCATTGGTTAGAATATTATCAAGAACGCTTAAAGCAGGATAATTTTCGTGGGATCCTTCAGGAGCCTTGAAGCCCATCCCTACGACCCCCAATTGTCCAGGTCGTTTTAATTGTACACGTCTCGGTCCCTGTTGCTCAGGTTCTTCTGTATATACTTTCGGGATGGGGTTGGGAGAGGAGGGGATGGACCCGTAATATTTTTTAATTAGTTCCAAAGCCTCTGTTTTCTCAAAGTCACCAATTACAGTAACCGTAGCGTTGTTAGGCCAGTAGTAGGTGTTGTAAAACTCACGGAGCTTTTCAATGGGAACTCCTTCAATATCAGATTTCCAGCCGATAGTTGAATGATGATAGGGATGTGCAATAATTGCAGATGCCCAAATTTGTTTATTCAGTGCGCTGAAGGGACTATTCTCTCCACGTTCAAATTCATTGCGGACTACTGTCATTTCAGGGCGACGATCTTCTTCGCGGAGCCTCAGATTTCGCATTCGATCGGCTTCGATATCGACAACTAATTCCAGGTGTTCGCTTGGTAAATTCTCATAATAGTTGGTTCGATCAAGCCAGGTTGTAGCATTAAGCAGGGCACCTCTATTTTGCAGTAGAGCATCCATTCCGGTGCCATCTTCCCGGTTATACTTGTCTGTACCCTTAAACATCAGGTGTTCCAGGAGGTGGGTTGCACCGGTAGTTCCTGTTACCTCATTCCTTGAGCCTACGTTGTAGGTGACCATAAAGGTGAGTACCGGAGCGGAGTGCTCTTCCAATAACAATACGCCAAGATCATTACTGTTAAGGCGGAATTCCTCAATGCCACCCATCTCTTTTACTTTTGTAAATCCATCTTGCCCATATGCTGTACCCGAGAATAGCAGAAGAACAAAATAGAATAATAGATTAGATATAGTTCTATTTCTATGCATAATTATTAGCTGATTTATTGATCGTTGAATTATCTTGATATAGTAGAATATTCCTATAACGGAATTTATTTCAGAATGTTAGCCTTTTTATGGATAAAAGTGAAATTTTTGCCCGATCTTTACGAGGAGGATTCTCATAATATAGAAAACGTGTAGGGCGGTTAATTAATCTCCTTGTCCTTTTTCTGTGAGAGGTCCTTCAAGTCGGTAACTGTTGGTCTATATTTTTTTTGTTTCAGCTAAAAAGGTGATCACTAGTATTCCGAAGTAGCCACTCCGATGCCTGAATCCCCCATCCCGTAATAGAGATACCATGAATGTTTATAGTTAACCATTCCTTCAATAAAGACAACGTTCGGTATCTGTCCGTGGCGTTCCAGGTGACTGTCAGGTTGCAGAAAGGAGGTATCGCTTCGGGCAATAACTTTGGTGGGATCACCTTTGTCAAACAGTACTTGGCCCGAATTGTAAACCAATTCATTATTAGCGCCATTGTAGAGTAACAGAATACCTTTAGCAGTTAAAATGGGAGACGGCCCCGGTTCAACGAGTCGACTATCAAATTTGCCTTTTCTGGGCTTTAGCACTGGTTTTTCAACAACGTTCCAATTTAACAGATCAGTAGACCAGGCAGCCCAGATGTTGGTATCCCCAAAATACATCCAATATTTACCATCGATCGGTTTATCTAGTATAGCTCCGGACTTAGTCCAGCCCCGATCGGGAAACATCAAACCATGTTTTTTCCAATCATGAAGATCTTTCGAAGTTGCTAACGCCAGCCGTGCAGTTTCGCCATCATAGGCCGTGTAGGTAAGGTAAAAAGTCTCATCTATTTTATTTATGCGAGGATCTTCGCACCCCCCGGGCAGCTCCCAAGTCTCGGTTGGTTCAAGTATGGGATCAGGTTCTCTTTTAAAGTGGATGCCATCTGTGCTGGTTGCCAGTCCGATTCGAGAGGTGCCATTCCATTTACCTATTCCTGTTGAATCTTCAGCGCGATATAGCATAAACACCTTTTTACCGTTCGTCCAGGCAGCCGGATTAAAAACATCTTTGGCTTCCCATGTATTGCCTTGTGGGATAAGGATGGGATTACCATCATATTTTTCGAAGGGACCGAGTTGCCATTGAGCAACCGATATCCCGGGGAGCATCACTAATACCAGGAATAGCGGGAGAAAAAGAAAGTTTGTGATATTACGAATCTGATAGCTGTTCAATGAGAATGATTTACACAGTGTTGTTATGAAATAGATGACATATGGTCACCAACTGGATTGATTTTATAGATTTTTTAGTACTCTCAGATATTACTACTTGCCATTATTAATAGTGTCTTCCAGTAATTCCAGACGTTGTTCAATCTCCAGTAACTTGTGAAGTATTAAAACATGTGTTTTACCGGCATCAATACCGACAGGACTATCCTCACTTTCAATTTCTTTGAGGATGGCTTCGTATTTATCATCGGGAATCTTTAATTCCATAATAGGGATTGTTTATATGCAGAAGAAAATGATTAGAAAAGTTCAAGATCATATATCAAATAGGTAAAAAAAGAGATCAATAAAAAATAAAGACTAATCACCATTTATTTAACATCAAATCCTTCTTTCTTTAGAAACTTGGTAATTTTGTTAACATGATCACCCTGGATTTCGATAGTTTTAGCATAACTGGTACCACCGGCCCCGCAGTGTTTTTTTAGCTTCTTCTCGAGGTCTTCGATTACCTGGGGATTATGTTGAATATTAGTGATCATTGTAACTGTTTTCCCACGACGTCCACTGGTATCACGTTTTATTTTTAAAGCCATCAGATGTTTTTGTCTGTTGATTTTGTTGTTGAGATTTTTTCCAGGATTTATACTGTTTCAACTGCTCTACATATATATCATAGACGCAGCGTTCGCATCCTGAGCCGCAGCAATCTGTAGGCAGTGGTTTTTCCGGTTCTTTCATAAGAGCATCCAAAATAGCCTTCTGTATCTGTTTTCTCAAAGAAGATTGTCTGTCTATATCCTGGTAACGGTAGACCATTGACAAACTCAAACCTTTTGTTCCTTCCAGGTTCCTTTTTTGAAAACCCAGATTCCCAGTATTCCCAGCAGCGACTCCGCTATCACGATGGCATAGAATACCCCCTGTTCTCCAAAGCCAAAAGTGAGAGCAAGCAGGTAGGCAGTGGGAATCTCAATCAACCAGAAACAGATGAAATTAAGTATGGTTGGTGTGTTGGTATCTCCGGCACCATTAAAGGCATGAGTTATTACCATCCCCCATGCATAAAACAGATATCCCAGACTGACAATACGTAAGCATTTCGTTCCATATCTGATAATCAACGGATCATCAGCAAAAAGAAGGACCAGCTCTTCCGCCCATAAAAAGAAGATAATACCGATAAGTACCAGGAAAGCCATATTCACCACTCCCGTTATCCACACCGAACGTTCGGCCCGGTCTGGTTTCAGGGCACCCAGGTTTTGTCCCACAAGGGTGGAAGCAGCGTTGCTCATACCCCATGAGGGAAGCAAGGAAAAAATGAGTATACGAATGGCGATAGTATAACCTGCCAGTGCTTCGGCGCCAAAAACGGCAATGATGCGCACCAGGCCAATCCAGCTTGAGGTTGCTATAAGGTACTGCCCGATTCCGCCCAGCGAAATTCGGACAAGCTTTTTCATAATGGATCCATTCAGCTTCCAGTGTTCCGGCAATATATTAATTCGGCTGGGTTTGTTAATCAGCAGATGAAACTGATAAACAACTCCCAACCCGCGGCCTATGGTTGTGGCAATGGCTGCTCCCATAATACCAAGTTCGGGAAACGGACCGATTCCGAACATTAGCACGGGGTCCAATACAATGTTGACGAAATTTGCCACCCAAAGTACTCGCATGGAGATGGCGGCATCTCCAGCCCCTCTGAAAATAGCATTGATGATAAACAGGAGCATAATAACAACATTACCCCCGAGCATGATAGCAGTATAGCTATATTGGTGCTGTATCATTTGTTCATTGCCTCCCATCAAGCGAAGTAGCTCAGGGGCGAAGAAGATGCCGGCAAACGATATTGGCACTGCAATAATTATTGCAACAATGATGGACTGTACTGCGGATATCGCCGCATTATGTTGATCTTTTTCACCAATGCGCCTTGCTACAAGGGCGGTAGTAGACATGCTGAGCCCAATAGCAATGGCATAAACGAGGGTGATAATTGATTCGGTAATACCAACTGTAGCTACAGCTTCGGGTCCTAACCTCGCGACAAAGAAGATATCAACAACCGCGAAAATGGATTCCATGGCCATTTCCAAGACCATGGGAATGGAGAGCAGCAGAATAGCGCGACCGATACTACCTTTTGTGAAGTCGTATTCAACTCCACGAACTGATCCGATAATATCCCGCCCCAGTTGACGAAACCAGGAGTGGTCTATATCACCATTAGATCGGTTAGCCTCTTGCTCCATCGTTATAATATCCTGTTAAAAACCATTACAACCACTCTGGCCAGATAGATCAATGTTTTTCAAGCTACCTCAATTTTGATGGGAAAAGGTTTGAGTGAAGTTTTTATCTGATGAATGATATTCTCCGGCTGTGCAGTGGAAAAGTCCCACACTTCACTCATGATGACGGTGTTGGAGCTGGGATATCTAGTCTTAAGCCCAATCCCGGTCGGCACTGTCTCAACCGGAATCCGCCAGCCGTCGGATACGGTATCAAATACGCTCAGGCTTTGACCTTGGACAAGATCCCTGGTATTTAAAAAACTCTTGAAATCAGAATTAAAAGTTTGTAGTACTGTCCAGGTAGCCTTCCGGGCGTTTTGTTTTAATATCATACCCGTGTAGTGAGTAGTTCTTGAGATGCCACCAAAATCGCTGAAATGTAGATTGGGGCAGTGGGAATTTCACGATGCTCTGTGCAGCTCTTAAAATCGTTTCGTCTGCACTGTCATATTCAGTAATATCAATAATCACTAATCCCTTATACTCCTGCATTTTCTGCAGAAAGTAGCGCTCTTGTGGAGTTGCATATTTAACTTTTGAATGAGAAAATCCGGTATAGGCCCCACAAAGTTTATCTCCATTGGAAAAATAGAGCACACTATCTGTATCCGAGATCTCTTCCAGCAGCTGATCTATCGCCTCAAATGTTTCACTTTCTATTTTGGATACAATATCATTGAAATCGAATTTGAGAACGTTATTGCCAGTAGCTTCTGATATCTCTTTCAAGGATTTCTTTTTGTTAGTGTCATATAACCCTATAAAAAGGATCAGGTTTTGAGAGGAATCGGATTGAAGATTATCAACAAGCTTTTTGTAGTCTTCACCCTTGTATTGAATACTGATAAATTTTTTTTCTGTACTCTTAATCTCCATTGGATATCAAACCTAGGTTTTAAAGTTGAGGGGAATATAAAAAAAGGATCGGTACTGATCAGGATTTAGATCATATTTTGCAGATCTTTATCACTGGATATTGTTAACTCCAGATCGCTAAGTTTCCCATTCTTCAGATCGTAAATCCAGCCATGAACGTTAAGCGTTTCTCCATTATCCCAGGCTTGTTGGACAAAAGGGGAGTGGCCTACATTTTTTACCTGAGCCTGAACATTTAGCTCACACATACGGTTGATCTGCTGTTTTTCCTCAGAGATGTTCTGAATTTCACCAGAGTGTTGATTGATAGTATCTTTTATGTGGCTTAGCCAGTTATCAATAAGTCCCAACTGTTGTCCTTTAAGTGCAGCTGTAACCCCGCCACAACCATAGTGACCACAAACCACAATGTGGTCAACCTGTAGCACTTCAACAGAATATTGCAGTACAGACTGACAATTCAGATCAGAATGAACCACTACATTTGCCACATTTCGATGCACGAAAAGGCTGCCGGGAGGCAGGTCTACAACTTGGTTTGCCGGGACACGGCTGTCGGAGCATCCTATCCATAGAATTTCCGGACTTTGCCCTTTGGCAAGTTCCTCGAAAAAGCCGGGATTCTGTTGTTCCAGTTTTTGCGCCCACTCACGGTTATTATTGAAAAGTTCTGAAAGTAAATCCATGTTGCATTCTTTTATATTCTGATAAAATTTTATCAGAATATAAAAGAATAAGGATGGTATTGCTAAATCACATTTAGAGGGCTTTGCAAAACCAACTGTCATTACGAATGAAATGAAGTAATCTCCCTATCAAAGCTTCTAAAAGGATATAGTTTCTCCCGAAGCTTTCGGGAAATGGGAGATCCTGGAAAGTAACGTTTTTAAGTGCCCCGCTATGGTGTAAAATGGGATTCTGGGATGTGGAACTATCCATTCTAAAGTAACGTCAACTCGGGATAAGGATGGTCCAAAATTTGGTTATTGCTGTGGCATTTCCGGGCTTTGAAATTTTAGTTGATCGAGTTAAATGGTTTTAGCCCCGGCGGAGGGAACGCAACAAAAATTTCATCTGCCGTCGACGTTTTTGGTTCGTTTTTTCGTCTTCAAAAAATGAACGCTATTAAAAAGTTTTCAACGGACAACTAAACGAGGATTTTGCTGTATTCTTAAACCGAGTTCACGTTAAAGTAGAATATTCCCGATGTGAACTTAGTAGCTAAATTCCATAGAATAAGCCCGCCTCTGTTGGGAGGCGGGCTTAAGGATATTTACTCCAAATAAGTAGTTTGTCTTAGAATGTTTTTCTGCGTGTACCGGAGATACCAGAATATGTAGTCGTATTTCCAGAGGGCGTTGTTACTGAGATTTTAATCGTCAGATCTGCCGGATCACTAGAATCATCATCCGTGTCACGAATAGAAAAGCTAAATTCGGTAGCACCCGGCCCAGGGAACAGGTGGTTTCCGAGTGTGATCTCATCATCTCCTGTAACTTCAATGCCTTGCCCAGCTTCAACGGTTATTTGTGTACCGGCTGCCATGGGATTGCCATTCAAGTCGGTTACCGTATAGGAGAAACTGGCACCACCATTTGGATCAAGATCGAAGGTTGTGGGAGTTGCACTGATCAATGCTGTCTGGGTAGAGAACACAACGTTGATCTCTTTAGAAATACGAACGTCATTCTCATCAACGGTTGTTGCTGTGACCGTAGCATAGCCGGGCCGTCCACCGCTTCCGCTAATGTTATCAGTAGGTCTTGGATCACCTGAAATCAGGTCTACTGTCACGGTACCATCAGCATCAGTTTCTCCGGATCCCTGAATAATTCCACCAGTAGTATTAAAGTAAACCACGGTTCCGGGTTTTACAGGATTAGAAAACTTGTCACCTACGATAACTGTAATTGTATTCCGAACTCCATTAATATCGTATCCCTCAAAGTTGAACTTATCAGCCCCAATACTGAAATGGTCTGCATCAGGGAACCCTCCGTGGATGGCAATTAATACCGGAGTTGATCTAATAGTTAACCCGATATCCGGACGATTGACGAGGGCTTCAATTTTGACCGTACCCGCAGCGTTTCCACTAAATAAGGAGCTTGTAACCCTTCCTTGTGCATTGGTTCTTGCTGTAGTTGGGATAAGTTCTTCGCCACCATTTGGACCCGACAAAATACTGAATTCCACATCAACAGCATTTTCAGAGTTTAACGCCCTGCCGGCAGAATCTTGTACTTCAAAGGTAAAGGCACTGCTTACTTGGTCGCCCGTCTCGGCAATAAATATGGCTTGCTGGGAAACACCTGTCAATACTATAGATGCAGCCCCTTCAGGTTCGCCGCCGACCTGTTCTTCTCCTCCACCTCCATTACCAGACTGAGAAACAAGTTCGATTATCAAGTCGGTAACATCCGTTTCCGGAGCGACTTTAAAAGTGGTAGTATTTGAGTTAAAACCCTGTCTGGAAGCTTCTATAGTTATAGAAAAAGAGCTATCTACTTCAACAGTAAAAGCAAACTGCCCGACGGAATCGGACGTTATAGTCTGTCTTAACGAGGATGGAGAAGTAATTTCAACGATAGCATCCTGTATAGGATTACCGGTCATTTGATCACTAATCTCCCCTGAAATAACAATTTCTTCCTCCGATGAACTACTGGTGCTGCATCCCTGAAGAAGAGCAAAAAGGCCAATACCAAATAGTGAAAACAGTAAATAAGTTTTAAATTTCATAGCCGCTTTTTTAATTGTGTGAATTTTCTGATCTATATACTATAGATGATCTTGAACTCAGACAAGCATATAAACCCCAGAAAAACCGATGTAATATTAAGAAGTTCTAATCTTTATATATTTTATGAAAAAATTATAGCTAAAAAAAATAGAATATCTTTAGTCTTCCTAATTTATTTATACTAAAAGAGAAGTATGATGGGAATTTGTAACAAATTAATTGAAAAAAATGTGTTTACCAGAAGGCTTTGCAAAACCTATTCATTCACTGGCTGTCATTTCCCGAAAGCTTTTGGGAAATTTAAAGACCCTGATAGGGATTTTGCTTCATTCCCAATGACATCTGGTTTTGCATGGTCTCTGATAGTAACCCTCACTTAAAGGGAAAATACATTGGAGAATTCTTTTGGAATTACTCATATCATCTATGGTCTTATTCTTAACATGATCAATTTTTTATAGTATGAGCTTGAAAGAACTATATAAATGGCTCCTTTCAAAGCTCACCATATTCAGATGGCTTTCTGACTATACTTCGGATACTTTTCGGCATGATCTGACAGCCGGTATTACAGTAGGAGTAATGCTGATACCTCAGGGTATGGCTTATGCAGTACTTGCCGGAGTTCCCGCTATCTATGGACTGTATGCCTCCCTGGTGCCGTTAATTATTTATCCGCTTTTTGCAACCTCCAGGCATCTGTCTGTTGGTATTGTGGCTATCGATATGCTTATTGTAGGTGCCGGTGTTGGCCTTATAGCTGAACCGGGCACTGAGCAGTATATACACCTTGTAATCATTCTGGGAATTTTCGTAGGCCTCACCCAAATTGCCATGTCGATAGCCCGACTCGGATTTATTGTAAACTTGCTCTCCAAGCCGGTGATTATTGGGTTTACCACGGCAGCTCCTCTTATTATATCCGTCTCTCAACTGGGGAACCTTACCGGCATTGAGCTGCCGCAGAGTCAATATATTTATGAAGTGATAAGAGAAGTAACAATGACTTGGGATAGTATCCATATTATCACTTTCATTCTGGGAATTGCCGGCATTGTACTGCTAACGGTACTTCGCAGGGTGATCCCAACTGTTCCCGATGCCCTAATCGTTGTTATTGTGAGTTCAGTCATTGTCTGGGGAATTGGGCTTGATCAACAAGGCGTTGCAGTGATTGGCAATATAGAAGGAGGGTTGCCCGCTCCTTCAGTGCCTTCATTTAGTTTTGCAGAACTTAGAAGATTAGTTCCGACTGTATTAACTTTATCACTGGTTCAGTTTATGAATGTGGTTACGCTGGGCAGAACATTTGCATCCAAGCATAAGTACACTATCAGCCCGAACCGTGAACTCTGGGCGATAGGTACGGCTAATCTTTTCGGTGGTTTTTTTAGAAGTCTTCCTATTTCCGGCAGCTTTTCGAGGTCAGCAGTAAATGAACAATCAGGAGGGAAGACCCCTGTAACCAATTTTTTTGCTGCTTGTATAATCGGGTTAACGCTGTTGTTTTTGACGCCACTGTTTTACTATGTCCCTATGTCCGCTCTTTCTGCAATCATAATAGTGGCTTCACTGGGTCTAATCGAGATCAAGCAAGTACGATACCTGTTCAGAACCAAAGAACGGGATGGTTATATTGCCCTGTTCACCTTTGTAACCATATTGCTGATCGGCATCCAGGAGGGAATATTACTTGGTGTGGCCGCTTCTCTGGTGGGGGTCTTGGTCAGAGCCAGCCGCCCCAATGTTGCAGAGCTTGGGCACATCACCGGCTCTCACTTTTTTAGGGATATAAGTCGGTATCCGGAGGCAACACGCATTCGCGGAGTGCTGGTGCTACGTGTTGATGCCGCCTTCTCATTTAACAACGCGGAGTATTTCAAAGAGTACATCATCTCCAAAAGTGAAGAAGAAAACCGCATGATAGAGGCGGTAATAATAGAAGGCAGGAGTATCAATGATCTGGATACCACGGCTATCGAGGCACTGCAAAATGTGGTAGAGAGTTTACAGGATCTGAAAATTGACCTGCACTTTGCCGGACTGAAGGGACCCATACGCGATATAATGCTGCGCTCCGGGCTGGCTAGGAAACTTGGGGGATCCCATTTTCACATGACTACCCACCAGGCAGTTCAATATATCCTGGAGAAATGGCAGGAGAAAAATACCGCGGACAACCGCTTCAACGATTACATGGATACGTTGGATTAACGTGAGTTCAACATATGATTAGAATTAAATACTTTCCCTAAGTCATCACGAATGGATCCCGATAGTAGGGATCAAATTAAAGAACGAACCCCAAAAGCCAAGGATGGGGACGCAGAGCGTCAAACTGTTGTTCATCCAGCGACTGAACAGAGATGGGGGCTTACTGCTTGGTTAATCTCCGTCCCGATGCTCTGCGTCGGAACCCGCTTTTACACTCCGCGTATCCACCCAGCAGGGATAACATACTTTTCATTCAACCTCCAAGCCCAGAAAATTCTTGCGGGGAATTCTAACAAAATCTGTAGATGTCCCAAAGCACTAGCCAATTTAGGGGAGAGTAGATCAACATCTGAGATTCTTTAGTTCGTTTTCTCCTTATCGAAAAAATGAAGAACAGAACGCCTTCTATTGACTAGTGAACGTAGATTCCACTGAATTCTTAAACGGGTCACATCAATTAGATACGAAAAGAGGCCCTCTCCGTAATTATTTAGAGATCTATCACGGAAGAGGACAGGAGCAGGTCAACACAGGATGCAGAACAAAAAACCGCTGCTTTAAACGTTAATACCTTCAATGCCCATGGTCTCAGGTTAGATTAACAGTATCTAATAATGAACAATTTCGGTTTTCTGCAGGGATTCACTCTTGTAAAATAGATAGAAACGTTTAAGATTATGACTTTGAAAGTGGCTTTTAAAGCTTTAAAAGGGATTATTTTATTAAATATTAAATTTTTTTAATAAAAGTCTTGCTATTACGAATTAAGTATTGGATATTATTTAATAGTTGGTCGAAAACCGGTTAATAAAATCTAATTTGACCGGTACCTCATTTAAAATTAACGTTAGCGTAAAGAAAAAATGTAACGTTAACACAGTAGCACACTCTTGTGCATTGAACAGACACTATGGTATACAGGTCGATACACGGCTATTACCAAAGCATTTTTTTCAATAATCAAAACAAAACAATCCAAGGAGAAACACCATGGGTCAACAACAACTTTTACTCGTAATACTTGTAACCATTATCGTAGGTATCGCTACGGTTGTGGCTATTAACACATTCGGCGGTGCTGCCGATTCAGCTAATCTTGATGCAGTTCGCCAGGATGTCGCTTCCATCGCCGCCGCTGCTCAGGGCTATTATATGAAGCCAGAAATGCTCGGTGGTGGTGGGCAAGATTTCACCAACCTAACATTCAATACGATGGCTTTTGCCGCTGATTCGGTTAGTAATGATGGGTTAACTGCAATCAACGCCAACGGGGTGTATGCTATCTCGGGTGGGACTGCTACCCAGTTTACCGTTACAGCCCATCCGGCCAGTCGTATTAGTACCGCTATAAGCTTTACTGCCACTGCTGATGAAGGTGAGGGCCCACTTGTAGCAGATATTACAGAAGGTAATATTAACTGGACTGATAACCAGTAAGAGCCAATAATCCTTATTGGAAAAGGCTCCTTTTCAAAAAAAGGAGCCTTTTTTTTAGGACCTCCTAATCCAAAGTGAGTGATATTAATTTCTACAATCGTTTTTTTGTAACATAATCACTAGAAGTCTCTCTTATCAAAAAACATGGCTATTGAACCCTATACTCTTTTACACGATTTTCAATTGTCAAATAAATATAACTATTAACGAGGAAACACTATGGGACAACAACAATTACTTCTTGTAATTCTGGTTACGATCATTGTAGGAATTGCAACCGTTGTAGCAATAAATACATTTGGTGGTGCAGCTGATTCAGCTAACCTGGACGCAGTCAGGCAAGATGTTGCCTCGATAGCTGCCGGTGCTCAGGGCTATTACATGAAACCAGAAATGCTTGGCGGAGGCGGACAGTCATTTACTGGTGTCACATTCAGGTCACCTGCATTTCCTGCCGATTCAATTAGTGCAGACGGTTTAACAGCCGTTAACCCTAACGGCGTATATGTGCTATCAGGAGCTAACGCTACTGAATTCACTATAACTGCACACCCGGCCAGTCGTATTCCCGGTGAAATGAATTTTTCCGCGACTGCTACAGAAGGTGAGGGTGAACTTGTGGCTGTAATCACAGAAGGAGATGTTAATTGGACTGATAATCAGTAGGATTCGGGTAATGTTGATTATAATTTATAATTACTTTTACACTGACTTTTTTATAAAAAGGCTCCAAAAGGAGCCTTTTTATTTTGTTAGTTTTTAGAAATGGCGCATAGATATATTGGGATCCTATATACTATTTAAAATAATATGTAGCCGATAAACCGTATCTATTGATTTTGTTTATACTAGTTCAAATCAAGGATAATAATTTTAGGTGAGAATAATAGAAATTAGTAAAGATTAATCTTGCCTTTCTGAGACTATATAAAATTTTAATGTAACTTTTTATATCTACAAATAAATAGTCTATTTATTTCATAAAATTATGAATAACCTAATCAAGGTTAAACAGACTTAACTTGTATAAACTCATGATTAAGTTTAACCTTCATAAAACACTTAAAGAAAATCCTTTACCCCATAAGCATTTATAATTAGTGGATTTTCTAAAAATAAAATATTGGAGTATTAATCATGGGTCAACAACAACTTTTACTTGTAATACTTGTAACTATTATAGTCGGTATTGCAACAGTCGTAGCTATTGACACCTTTTCCGGTGCTGCAAGTGCGGCAAATCTGGATGCCGTTCGTCAGGATGTAGCAAGTATTTCCGGAGGAGCACAAGGTTTTTACTTAAAACCCAAAATGCTCGGCGGCGGCGGCAGCGATTTTACGGACATTACATTCAACACGATTGCTTTTGCCGCCGACTCAGTTAGCAGTGATGGTTTAAAGGCTATAAATGCAAATGGTATCTATGTAATTTCTGGTGGCAATACTACGCAGTTTACTTTGACTGCGCATCCCGCAAGTCGCATTGACGGAGCCATAAACTTTACAGCAACAGCCACTGAGGGCAATGGCGAACTTGTTGCAACTATAACTGAAGGTAATATTACCTGGACTGACAATTTGTAATCCTTAAGCTAAAGTTATTAAGGAGGTGCTGGTTCAAACTGGCACTTTCTTAATACTTTATTCCACACTTTTATTTATATGGATTGTATTTTTTTTAAACATTCACTTTTAGAAGTATTGGTTTGAATCTCATCTATTGGATCAGATAGTATTTTAAAATAATTTTCAGGAGCTCTTTCCATGGGACAACAACAAATTTTATTACTAACACTTGTGACTATTGTTGTAGGTATAGCTACAATTGTTGCTATAGATACAATGCAGGAGTCCCAGCAAAGTTCAAATTTAGATGCCATTCAACAAGATATAATACTTATTATAAATGAAGCTCAAGGATATTATTACAGGCATGAAACGATGGATGGTGGAGGTAGGAGCTTTGATGAGATCCAGCCATTAGATATCAGTATAGGAGATTCGACTAAAAATGGGACCTATTCATTGACGGGTAATGGAAATACGTTAGTTGTGGAAGGAACGGGGATTTATGATAATGTTTTTCTTAGAGCCGTTGCCGAGTTCCAGGATAGCCAATTAGAGGTTAGTTGGGATTATAACAAATAGATATTTAATTCTGGAAGTCAGGAAAAAGCCAAAACATTATAATTTATTTGTAACAACGCTTTATTATTCGCATCATTTCAATGTAAATTATTCTAGTTGGATGATCTACTAACTTTGTTAAAAGAAAGCAACTACACAGATGGCACAATTCAGACTCAAAGCTACGTCAGCTTCCGGGAAGATGATAAAAACCGAATTTGAAGCTGATTCAAAAAAAGAAGCTGAAAAAAAAGTCGATAGAATATCTCGCAATAATGGACTAAAAGTACATTCTATTGATAAAAAAGAGACCTATATATATAAGGTTCAGAAAGGAGCTAAAGAAGAGGTCAAAGGTGAACAAGAGGCCTATAGTAAAGAAGAACTGGAGAAGGCTCTTGTTAAACTAGGCTATAAAGTCAAAAGCATAAATAAGAAGTGGTTTGATTTCAAGGGCGGAGTGCCTATGAAAGAGGTAGTGACCTTTATTCGCCTCTCTGCCGACCTTTTGAGACAACAATTGAGCTTTGACGAAATCCTTACCTTGTTATATGAGGATACTCAAAACAAGCGAATGAAAGAGGTCATCAAACAGATCCAAAAAGATCTGAAAGACGGTAAAGAGGGATCCGAAGTGTATGGCAAGCATGAAGACGTCTTTGGAAAATTTGCTGCTTTTATGCTTAGCGTTGCTTCTACCAGTGGTAACATGGCATCGGTATTTGAGAGTACAGCAAAATTTTTAGAAAGGGATGCGGAGTTTAAGAAAAATCTTCGCCGTTCGCTTATGATGCCGACCATTACAGTTATCGCCACTATCCTTACTATCCTATTTTATGTAGGCTATATTTTCCCTGAAATGGCCGGCATGTTTGTTGAGATGGATATTGATCTTGCGGCTCAGGCACCAATGACAGCAGCTACGTTAGATTTCAGTTACTGGCTGCAAGCTAACTGGCTCTGGCTGTTTCTCGGTTTTACAGTGCCAACGGCTGCATTCGTCTATTTTATTAAAACCCCAAAAGGGAAGCTCTGGCTTGATAAGCATATCACTAAGATACCTGTTATGGGTGATTTATTACACAAAACAAGTATTGAGATTTTTTCAAGAGTTTTTTATACCCTGTATAGCGGATCAGGCCAAAATATTGAGGTGATTAAAGTTGCCGCAGAAGCTTGCAGAAACAAATATATGGAAAAGCAGATTAAGGAAGTGGCTATTAAAATGATGTTAAAAGAAGGGGCAGGGTTAATTGAATCTCTTAAAGCAACCGGGGTATTTACAAATACAGCTATCAGTCGATTTAAACTTGGAGCTGAATCCGGAGCGCTAAGGGAGAATGCCCAACAGCTGGCTGAGTATTATGAAATTCAGACTACTTACAAGATGGAATCTGTTATTGACCTGATTAGTCTTTTTGTAAACTTGTTTATTATGATAGCACTCATTGCTATTACAGTCGTATCTTCTGAGTCTGCATTAATTAAACCAAACTCCGGTATTTAATTAGGCATGCAGGTCGTCATAACTAAAAGGATAATGCGAATTATGAATGAAATGCTATCAAATAGACCATCAACCATTTGTATAATGGTAATGTAAAATTGTTAGATTTCATTTGAGTTATCAATAATAATCTATGGGCAAGGTAAACACCCGCAGACATATAGGTAATATTCTTCTTAATCGTGGAGTAATAAACGAGGAGCAGTTAAATACTGCTAACTCCATACTGGAAGAGGAGCCGGAGTCTACCAATCGTCGACTGGGACAAATTCTGTATCAGGATCTTGGTTTAGACCGACACCAGGTGATGAAGGAGATTGCCCATATTTATGCTTTTGATGAAGTTTTTGAAGGGCTGGATAGTATCGACAATGGTGTTATAGAAGAGATCCAGGAAAATATAGAGCAATTACCGCAAGAGATTATTGATGAGCTGGTACACCAAAAGGCTGTGCCACTGCAAAAAGATCAGAATGAGCTAACTATAGCTGCGGCAGATCCCTCTGATCCGACCCTGTCAACTATTATATCGAGGCTCAACTTCAAGCATTTC
>JBEPXS010000018.1:0-18500 GCA_041641755.1 Balneolaceae bacterium | reverse complement strand
GAGGGATCCGCTGATGCGGTACTTGCCGCCAGTATATTTCACTTCAGGGAGATCGATATCAAAGATTTGAAAGCTTATTTTGCCGAAGAGGGTATCCCGGTTCGTATTTTAGCGGAACAGTAATATATGACTGAGTAACTTACTTACCCACAACAAGCTCGATTTTTGAATCAATAATTGAATTAATTCTTACCGGACAAATAGTTACTTTCATTCAGCCGAACTAATCAACAGCTCAACAGACATATATTGCCAGCAAAATGGATATAGAAAAACTAGATTTTAATAAGGGCGATGGCCTGATACCTGCTGTCATCCAGGACGCCGACAGCTATCAGGTGCTTATGCTCGGCTATATGAACAGACCTGCTCTGGAAAAAACAGTTGATGAACAACGAGTTACCTTCTACAGTCGAAGCAAGGAACGGCTGTGGACCAAGGGAGAAAGCTCGGAAAACTTCCTGGATGTAGTTGAAATTCAGGCCGATTGTGATAATGATACGTTGTTAATTCTTGCCGATCCCCATGGACCAACTTGCCATACTGGGGAGACTTCCTGCTTCCATGAAAAAGAATTCAAGCCTAAAAAGAACAAATACGGATTCCTGAAAGAGTTGGAAGATCTAATCAAAGATCGTAAGAAAAAACTGCCTGAAGATTCCTATACCACCTACCTGTTTACCAAAGGGATTGACAAGATGGCCCAAAAAGTAGGAGAAGAAGCTGTGGAGACAGTGATTGAAGCCAAAAATGACAAGAAAAAGAAATTTGTAGGCGAAGTGGCCGACCTGCTTTTCCACTTGATGGTATTAATGGTAGAAAAAGATGTTTCTCTTAAAAAAGTGGTTAAGAAGCTCAAAAAACGCCACAAAAAAGGTAGCCATAAACACTTGGGATAGTGGTACTCTCTTTAGTGTAAGTATTCTTATCTCTCGTCATACCTCAAACGTTATCCGTTCTAAAATTTAGTTCAAAATTAAATATTTAGAAGGAACAGGATCTGTCTGTCGTGTGTTCTTTTAGATTGTACAATTATCGACATTTAACCTAATAACTTTATCCTATGAAATACCGCACATTAGGTAATAATGATCTCAAAGTTTCAGCAATTGGACTCGGATGCATGGGAATGTCTGAGTTTTACGGAGATCCAAACGAAGAGCAGTCTATTGCTACCATTCATAAAGCTTTGGACCTAGGTATCAATTTTCTGGATACTGCCGATATGTATGGCGTGGGACACAACGAAGAATTGGTCGGAAGTGCGATAAAAAATCGGCGTGATGAGGTTGTGATTGCAACTAAATTCGGGAATGTTCGCGGAGATGATGGCAGCTTTCTGGGTGTCGACGGAACTCCCGAATATGTGAGAAAATGCTGCGAAGCCAGTCTTAAACGATTGGATGTGGAGACCATCGATCTCTATTACCAGCACCGGGTCGATCCCGATACTCCTATCGAAGAAACTGTCGGAGCGATGGCTGAACTGGTCGAAGAAGGTAAGGTGCGTTACCTGGGACTTTCCGAAGCATCCACTGAAACCATGCGACGGGCCAATAAAGTACATCCTATCACCGCACTTCAGACGGAATATTCTCTGTGGAGCCGCGATGTTGAGGATAAAATTCTGCCAGCCTGCCGGGAGCTTGATATCTCGTTTGTTGCGTACAGCCCGTTGGGACGGGGCTTCCTGACCGGAAGTATAAAGGAGTTTGATGATCTCGACGAAGATGATTACCGGCGATATTCTCCGCGATTTCAGGGAGATAACTTTAAGAAAAACCTGGAGCTGGTCGATCACATCGAGGAGCTTGCCTCAGAGAAAGGTTGTACTCCTGCTCAACTGGCTATTGCATGGCTGCTTGCCCAAGGTGATGATATTATCCCGATTCCCGGAACCAAACACAAAGAATATGTTGTACAAAATTCCGGCGCAATTGATATCGAATTAACGAAAGAGGAACTTCAAAAAATTGAAGAAATCGCTCCCAAAGATGTCGCTTCTGGTGGTCGCTATCCCGAACAGAGCATGAAGGCTATCGAATGGCAATAACCCTGATGTTAATAAGCGATACTATCCTGAGATGACATCGCTATCTCATCTCAACTTCTATTTTTTCATTACTACTTTGTAGAGCCAAATAATAAAGAGTATTCCCGCAATTCCCCCGAGCCAGTTAGCATAGGGAGCAAACGACGGGGGAACTATCCTTAAGGCCTCCGTACTCTCCTGTAGAGCAAAAGGAATAGCGAGGATAATGCCGACCAGTGCTTCTCCGGTGATCAGGCCCGAAGAGAAGAGCAGTCCCCTGCGCTCTCCCCCGGTTTGAGCTTCCTGCGGATCTTTTCCTTCTTCTTCAGCTCGAGCCGCTAATCGCTTCCCGGCATACCAGGCTATGACTCCTCCAATAAATATCGGTACCGTCAGTTCCAAGGGCAGGTATATTCCGACGGCTACAGCCAGTACAGGTGCCCGAAAGTCAGAATTACGTGCTTCCAAAAACTTATCAAAAATGATAATAGTTATGGCAATGATGCCGCCGATGATGATCATAGTCCACTCCAGGTTTTGAGCAAATACTCCTTCAGCGACCGACTGCATCAAGGTTGCCTGGGGAGCGCTGAGCATCTCCTCGGGATTCATTCCCTCGCGCGGAAAAACACCACCCATTCCATAGGCATTGAATAATAAGCTGAGAATCGGCGCGATAACCAGTGCCGAAGCAATAACCCCAACAATCTGCATAATTTGTTGCTTGTAAGGGGTGGCTCCCACGAGTTGACCAGCTTTCAGATCCTGCATATTATCCCCGGCGATGGCAGCGGCACATGCAACCATGGCCCCCACTACAACAGCAGCAGCGGCAGCGGCCGTGGCACGGTCAGTATCAACACCGAAGTCGAGCTGCGAACCCAAAAGCGCCAGCAATATCAGTGCAGTAGCCAGGATAGTAGCAATCGTAACACCCGAAATAGGATTGTTGGAGGAGCCGACAAGCCCGGCCATATACCCGGCTACGGAGGCAAATAAAAAACCGGCAATAAGAGAAAAAAGCGTTCCAACAGCCATCGTTGACCAGTACAGCCCGCTGCTTACCGGCAGATGTGTGGTATCAATTACCTGTGTAAATACAATAAAAATGGGGATCGAGAGTCCGATCACTCCCCACATTACATAATTAATGGGCATATCCCGTTCCGTACGCAAGATATCAGCTCCCTCCCCCGCCCGAACTTTTTTAACAGCTTCCATAGAAGATCTAATGCCATCCACCAGCGGTTTTGCCAACGAGATCAAGGCCCATACGCCCCCGACGACCATTGCGCCCACGCCCATATATCGAATCTTTTTACTCCATACCTCTAAAGCTGCATCGTACCCAGTTGCACCACCGGTGACTTGACTGAGTATCTCCGGTTCCGTAAAAGCCATATAGATGGGAATACCAAACAGCCATGAAATAAGTCCTCCACCAAAAACGAGTACTGCAATATTAAGTCCTACAATGTATCCCACACCAAGCAGGGCCACGGAAAGCTCAGTTCCGATACCAAAGATAGAGCGACCCGCCGTCACCGATCCGTTAAGCGTGCCGGAAAATAACTTAAAGCCTGTTTGGCCGAGCTTATACAAGCCACCTACCAAACCGGCCTGCAGAATATATTTAATTCCCTTTCCTCCTTCGGTACCCGCTTTCAGAACTTCGCCGGTAGCTACACCTTCCGGGAACTTAAGTCCCTGTTCAATAATGAGCGCCCTGCGCAGGGGTATTGTAAACAGCACCCCGAGCACACCGCCGAACAGCGCTATCGCCATCGTGTCTATGAACGGGAAGTCCATCCAGTAACGTAGCAGGATTAAAGCAGGTAGCGTAAAAATAACACCGGCAGCCAACGATTCACCCGCCGATGCTGCAGTCTGGACAATATTGTTTTCAAGAATATTGGAGGTCTTAAACATCCGCAATACTGCCATAGAAATTACAGCAGCAGGGATGGAGGCCGATACGGTCATCCCTACTTTTAAGCCCAGATAGGCATTGGCCCCGGCCAGGATAGCTGAAAGCAAAATACCCAGGATTACAGCTTTGACGGTGATCTGTGGCAGATCATCGTCCGGGCTAATGTAAGGAGTAAATTTAGGGAAATCGTTACTCAACGTGGACCTCCGTTTATCTGGTTAGACTTATTATATTTTTGATCTTACCCTGCTTACAGATATCAGAAAATAGTAATCAACCTGGGCCAGAAAAAGCAGGTCTCCTGGAACCTATTCTACCGGATCAACTACCTCATAGGGTAGCTTATCCGTTACACAACCTTCCGAGGCCGAGGAAACCAACATGGCATACTTATAGAGCGAGCCGCTGGTAATCTGCAGTGGCGGCGCCTCCCACTCTTCCCGTCTGGCTTGCAGCTCTTCTTCGGTAACATCAACTCTCATGATACGTTCTTCAGCATCAATGAGAATCGGATCGCCATCTTGTAACAGGGCAATAGGACCGCCAACCTGTGCCTCGGGCGTCACATGACCTATAACAAAACCGTGGCTCCCTCCGGAGAACCGCCCGTCTGTAATCAATGCTACCTTTTTACCAAGTCCGGCTCCCATAATGGCCGAAGTGATGGACAGCATTTCCCGCATGCCGGGTCCACCCTTGGGACCTTCATACCGGATAACAACCACATCACCGGCTTTAACTTTTCCATTTTGAATCGCTTCAAGGCTGTCTTCCTCAGATTCAAATACCCTGGCTATTCCCTCAAAACGCACACCCTCTTTACCTGTGATCTTGGCCACAGCGCCTTCCGGTGCCAGATTTCCATACAAAATCTGCAGGTGCCCCGTCTCTTTAATTGGATCCGAAACCGGATGAATAATATTCTGCTCCTTGAACAAGCTGGGAACATCCGCCACATTTTCCCCGAGCGTCTTGCCGGTCACCGTCATGCAGTCGCCATCCAGATAGCCCTCCTTCAACAATAGTTTCTGTACCGCCGGGACTCCTCCTATATTATAGAGGTCTTCCATAACATACTTTCCACTTGGTTTGAGATCCGCGATATAGGGCGTCGCATTGCTGATTTCCTGGAAGTCATCGATCGTAAAAGGGACTTCAGCCGCATGGGCAATAGCCAGCATATGCATTACCGCATTCGTGGACCCACCCAGTGCAACAATCATAGTCACCGCATTTTTGAGTGATTCCCTGGTGATGATATCCCGCGGTTTTAAATCTTTCTCCAACAAATTGTATATCGCTTTGCCGGCCTGCTTACACTCATTCATCTTCTCTTTGTGAGTCGCAGGTATCGAAGAACTGAATGGCAGACTCATCCCCATCGTCTCAATAGCCGAAGCCATAGTATTTGCGGTATACATCCCTCCACAGGCTCCTGCTCCCGGACATGCATGGCGGAGCACCTGATTCATCTGTTCCTCATCAATTTCATCTGAAAGATATTGGCCATACGACTCAAAAGCCGATACAATGTCAAGCTTCTCCCCTTTCCAGGTCCCCGGCCGTATGGTTCCACCATATATCATTATTGAGGGACGGTTCAGTCTGCTCATCGCCATGATGGAACCAGGCATATTTTTATCACAGCCAACAATAGAAATATTGGCATCGTACCACTGGGCGCGCATCACCGTTTCAATTGAGTCAGCAATAATATCGCGGGAGGGCAACGAATATTTCATTCCCTGGGTCCCCATTGATATTCCGTCACTGACACCAATGCTGTGAAACACATATCCTACCATATCTTCATCCCAGACACTATCTCTCGCGCACGCAGCCAGATCGTTCAGGTGCATATTACACGGATTACCTTCCCATCCCGTACTGGCAATTCCAACCTGGGATTTATCCATATCTTCATCTTTCAGCCCGGTGCCATACAGCATGGCTCTCGAACCTACCTGTGATTGCTGCTGGGTTAATCTTGAGCTGTATTTATTGAGTTTATCAGCCATAAAAGTCGATATACAATTTTAAACTTCTGTTTACCTTACCTTAAATATCATGCTTTTGCATACACAAAAATGCAAATATGCAGAAGGGACTAAAGCTACAACATTCAATAAACTATACAAGCAAAATCCTATTCAAAAAAATTTTTTTTCACCCTTGACTCGTGAAAAATTGTTACCTATTATTGTAGAGCTTCAATCGAAGAGAATAAATCTTTTTTTGGGAAAACAAATAATACATACTAAATCAGCTAATGCACTCACAGCAGATTTTTTTTCTGCTAACCGCAAAAGTACTATTTTGCTGATGGTCGTTTTCTCTCTGATTGTTGCCCTTTCTGTTTCTTTAGCTATAACCATCTCTCCTGTAGCTGAACTTATCAATAGCATTGACATACGTGCTATTGTACTACCTGTCCTACAGGTTCTAATTTCTGGCATTCTAATTCTAAACCTACTAATTAGCTAACCACAACAGCCAGAGGTTAGAACTTAAATCAAGCAAGTTTCCAAAAAGATTTAACTCGAATTCTGACCTCTGGCGGGAAAAGTACATTTACGAGGTCATATGAACCACTTAAAAGCTCAAAGACTTGAACAAGGCACCAATGACCAACCTGTTGAGGCCTCGGAAACACACGTGATGAACGGGGCTGAAATTTTAATCAACACGCTGGAAGATCTGCAGGTAGATACCATTTTCGGGTATCCGGGAGGGGCTGTACTACCTATATACGATAAACTTTTTGATTGTCATGATATCCGGCATGTTTTAATCCGACACGAACAAGCCGGAACACATGCTGCCGACGGATACGCCCGAGCTACCGGAAAACCAGGCGTTGTCCTGGTTACTTCCGGCCCGGGCGGTACTAATACCGTAACGGGCATTGCCACGGCAGCCATGGATTCTATACCGCTGGTTGTTTTTACCGGACAGGTGCCTTCCGGTCTTATCGGCAATGATGCATTTCAGGAGGCCGACATCGTGGGTATCACCCGACCGATTACCAAGCACAATTATCTCGTAAAAGATGTGGATGATCTGGAGCATGTCATCCGAGAGGCTTTCCACGTAGCAACAAGTGGACGCCCCGGACCGGTTCTGGTCGATCTTCCCAAGGATATGTTGAACACCGAAGGTCGCTACAGCGGGCTCAAGAAAATTTCGATGCCCAATTATAACCCGGTAACACAGGGACACAAATCGCAAATCCAAAAAGCCGCTGATCTGCTGAGCAAGGCTAAGAAGCCACTGATCTACTCAGGAGGGGGTGCCATACTTGGAGAGGCCTGGGAAGAGTTAACAGCGATGGCCGAGCGACTTAACATCCCGGTTACCACTACCTTAATGGGGCTTGGTGCTTTTCCGGAAAGCAAGAAACAATCGCTTGGTATGCTGGGGATGCATGGAACATATTACGCCAACATGGCCACTACCGAATGTGATGTGCTCCTGGCCGTCGGCGCCCGCTTTGATGATCGGGTTACCGGCCGGCTTGATGGATTTTCTCCACATTCCAAGAAAATTCATATTGATATTGATCCTTCCAACATCGGGAAAAACGTTGAAGTAGAAGTACCGATTGTAGGGGATGTGAAAAATGTGTTACCCCAGATCGATGAACTTACCGAGAAGCCCGATACCGAAGAATGGTGGAAGACTATCAACAAGTGGAAAGAGGAGCATCCATTGAAAGTGGCCAAATCGGACGATACGATTAAACCGCAACATATGATTGAGGAGATATCTCGTATCACGAAAGGTGAGGCCGTGGTTGTCACTGATGTTGGCCAACATCAAATGTGGGCTGCCCAGCATTATAACTTCAATCATCCCCGTTCATTTCTCTCTTCCGGAGGATTAGGTACTATGGGATACGGTTTCCCGGCAGCTATGGGAGCCGCATTTGGATGTCCTGACCGACCGGTTGTTTGTATTACCGGTGATGGAGGATTCCAGATGACTGCATACGAACTGGCGACTGCTGTTGAGTATCAGATCCCGATCAAAATTGCCATTATGAATAATAACTGCCTGGGCATGGTCCGCCAGTGGCAAGAGCTCTTTTACGACAAACGGTACAGTCACTCAATACTCAAAAAGGGTAATCCCGATTTTGTGAAACTGGCGGAAAGTTATGGCGCCGCAGCTTTCAGGGCCACCAATCCCAAGGAGATGAATGAGGTCCTCGAAAAAGCGATGGAGATCAACGACCGACCCGTAGTTATGGATTTTAAAGTTGAAGAACACGAAAACTGCTACCCGATGGTACCATCAGGTGCAGCATTGGATGAAATGGTTGAAGGAGACGAGGAATGATACCAACCGATAACGGACAGACAAAAACGGCTAATAAACACACTCTCTCTGTTCTGGTTAACTATAACCTGAACGCCCTTTCCAGAATAATAGGAATATTCAGTGGTAAGGGTTTTGAGATCGACAGTGTGAGCTTTGGACCCGGTGAAGAATCCGGTCTGGCCCGCATCACCATCACCACTCACGGTGACGAACACATCATTGAGCAGATTACCAAACAGCTCAACAAGATTATTGATGTAGTAAAAGTCAACGACCTGACGTACGACCATTTTGTTGAACGGGAACTTGCCCTCGTAAAGGTAGCAGCCACCGCTTCCAGCCGTACAGAGGTGATGCAGGTTGCACAGGTGTTTCGGGCAAAAGTAATCGATATCAGCCCCGAAAAACTCTCGATTGAGGTTACCGGCAACCGTGACAAAGTCGATGCCTTCATTGGCATGATGGAACCGTTTGGAATCTCACAGGTAGCCCGGACTGGTACAGTAGCTCTAAAAAGAGAATACAGCGGATCTGTTTAACAGAATTATAACAACTAACACATAATAAAAAAGCAGGACATATTTAATGAAAGCGAAGACCTATTATAACGATGATGCTGATCTCCAACTTCTGGCAGGTAAAACCGTAGCCATTATGGGATATGGTAGCCAGGGACATGCACATGCCCTTAACTTAAAAGAAAGTGGAGTTGAGGTAGTTGTCGGGCTCAGGGAGGACAGTTCTTCACGGGCTGATGCTGAAAAAGCAGGGCTCAAAGTTCTCAACCCGGCCGAAGCAGCCAAAGCCGGAGACATCGTTATGATATTGATACCCGATCAGTACCAGGCGGATTTTTACGAAGAAAATGTAAAACCCAACCTTTCGGAAGGTAACGCTCTTGCCTTTGCTCACGGATTTAATATCCACTTCGGACAAATTGAACCGGAAGAAAATGTGGATGTATTCATGATTGCGCCCAAGAGCCCCGGACACCTGGTTCGTCGCGTGTACGAACAAGGATCGGGCGTGCCCTGCCTGGTTGCCGTCTACCAAGATTATACTGGTACAGCTAAAGATACCGCTCTTGCTTATGCTAAAGGACTCGGCGGAACGCATGCCGGTGTCATCGAAACCACCTTTAAAGAAGAGACCGAAACGGATCTTTTTGGAGAACAGGCTGTTCTCTGCGGTGGTGCGTCTGAACTTGTTAAGAAAGGATTTGAAACACTGGTTGAAGCCGGATACCAGCCGGAGATTGCCTACTTCGAATGCCTGCATGAGCTGAAGCTGATAGTAGACCTGATGTATGAAGGCGGTATTGAAGGAATGTATTACTCGGTGAGTGACACGGCTGAATATGGCGGACTGACCCGGGGCACCGATGTAGTTAACGACGGTACCAAAAAGCGCATGGAAAAGATGTTGAAAGATGTCCAGGATGGTTCGTTTGCCGAAGAATGGATCAAGGAAAACAAGGAAGGCTTGCCCAACCTGACCAAACTGCGCAATGAACTTGGCGATCACAAAATTGAAAAAGTCGGTAAAGATCTGCGTTCGATGATGGACTGGATCGGAAGCGAAGAAGAAGCACAACCTGCAGAATAGTTTTAGTTCTTAAAACAAAAAATAATGACAGCAACAGACATCCAAATTTTTGACACGACACTTCGCGACGGTACCCAGGGCGAAAAAATCGCCTTTTCCGCCGAAGACAAGATCCGTGTCGCCCAAAAGCTCGATGAATTTGGATTCACATATATCGAAGGTGGTTGGCCCGGTTCAAATCCCAAAGACATGGAGTTCTTTGAATTGGCCAAAAGCCGCACGTTTTCAAATGCCAAGATTGTGGCGTTCGGCAGTACATGCCGGGCGGGCAATACGGCTGAGGAAGATCCTAACCTCTGCGCCCTTGTGGAGGCTGAAACCCCTGCTGTTTCCATTTTTGGCAAGAGCTGGTTGCTGCATGTAGAAAAAGCATTGAAAATATCCGCGCAGGATAACCTCGACATAATCTCTGACTCCGTGACTTTCCTCAAAAGTCACGAAAAAGAGGTTATCTATGACGCCGAACACTTTTTCGACGGGTACAAAGATGACCCGGAATATACACTGCAAACTTTGAAAGCAGCTGAAGAAGCTGGTGCCGATGTACTGGTAATGTGCGATACCAACGGCGGTACCCTGACACACGAAATTTCAGAAATTATTTCAGAAGTAAAAAAGCATACGAGTACCAAGCTCGGCATCCATGCGCACAACGATTGTGAACTGGCCGTGGCAAATTCTCTGGCCGCGGTTTCAGCCGGTTGCGAGCACGTACAGGGTACCATCAACGGATATGGCGAACGTTGTGGAAATGCGAATCTCTGTTCGGTTGTACCCAACCTGCAGCTGAAACAAAACTACAACTGCATTCCGGAAGAGAAATTGGATCAGCTTTCATCACTATCCCGTTTTGTGAGCGAGCTGGCAAACGTAAGTCCCGATATTCGTCAGCCCTACGTTGGGCGAAGTGCTTTTGCCCACAAAGGTGGCATCCACGTGAATGCTGTGATGAAGAATGAGCAAACGTACGAACATATAGCCCCTGAGAAAGTGGGCAACCGGCGCCGCGTGCTTGTTTCGGACCTGGCCGGCAAAAGCAACATCCACTACAAGGCCGATGAGCTGGGTATGCAGCTTGATAAATATGGTGACGATGTTCCTCAGATTGTTGAGAAGCTCAAAAAACTTGAAAATGAAGGATTCCAGTTCGAGGCAGCAGAGGCCTCTTTTGAGCTGCTCGTAAAAAAAATGACCGAGCCGTGGGAAGAATATTTCTCGCTTGAAGGTCTGCGTGTAATTGTAGAAAAAAATGTAGCCGGTGATATTCGTTCGGAAGCTACCATCCGGCTTAAAGTTGGAGATCAAATTGAACACTGTGCTGCAGAAGGAGACGGTCCGGTTCACGCACTGGACAGTGCGATGCGTAAAGCGCTGCATAAGTTTTTCCCGGAGATCGACAAAATGCACCTGCAGGATTACAAAGTACGCGTTCTCAATGAAAAAGATGGTACAGGAGCCCGTGTCCGGGTCCTTATTGATTCCGGAGAAACAGGTGACTCCTGGGGCACCGTTGGAGTATCGGAAAATATTATTGAGGCAAGCTGGCAGGCACTATCCGACAGCTTCAGCTATTTCCTGATGAAACAGAACAAAGAACTTTTAGATGCCCAGAAAAATAAGGCGAGCTAAAAATCAACATTAGCAAACGATCATAATCACCAACTTACAACAGAATATAGAAACAAGTTAACCAACAAGTATAGATCACAGAGTCATGGAAAACCAAATCAAAATTTTCGACACGACGCTTCGAGATGGAGAACAATCGCCCGGGTTCAGTATGAACCAGGAAGAAAAGTTAAAACTTGCCCTCCAGCTCGAACGTCTAAAGGCCGATGTTATCGAGGCCGGTTTTCCTATTGCTTCTGATGGTGACTATGAAACTGTCCGCGAGATTGGCAAACAGATAAAGAATAGTACGGTAGCTGCGCTCAGCCGAACTACGGACAAGGATATTGAGCGGGCTGCTTCCGCCCTTGAGTTTGCGGAGCATCCCCGTATCCACACGTTTATCGCCACCTCTGATATTCATATGAAGTATAAACTGAAAAAATCCAGAGACGAAGTTCTGGAATCGGCGGTGAAGGCGGTGGAATATGCTCACTCACTTTGTGATGAGGTGGAATTTTCAGCCGAAGACGCTTCCAGAAGTGATCCTGAATTCCTTCATGAGCTTTTCGAAGCTGTTATCGATGCGGGTGCAAGCGTGATCAACGTGCCTGATACGGTTGGCTACGCCCTCCCATGGGAATATGGCCAGCTGATTAAAGGCATCAAGGAGAATGTACCGAATATTGACCAGGCCACTATTAGCGTGCACTGCCATAACGACCTCGGGCTTGCTGTGGCCAACTCACTGGTGGCTGTGCAGAATGGTGCACAACAGATTGAGTGTACTATCAACGGCATCGGAGAACGAGCAGGTAACGCCTCGCTGGAAGAGATTGTCATGGCGATGTCGACCCGACAAAATAATATCGGAAAGTCTACCAACATCGTAACTGAAGAACTTTACCCGGCCAGTCAGCTGCTGACTAAAATTACCGGCAACCCGGTGCAGCCTAACAAGGCCATTGTGGGAGAAAATGCTTTTGCTCACGAAGCAGGCATCCACCAGCACGGGGTGCTGAACAACCCGATGACTTATGAAATTATGACGCCGAAATCAGTCGGACTTACCGGCAACCGCATTGTGCTGGGCAAACACTCCGGTCGCTTTGCATTGAACAAAAAGCTGGAAGATCTTGGCTACTCACTGGTCAAAGAAGAGCTCAACCAAATTTACACCAAAGTAACCCGACTGGCCGACCAGAAAAAAGTTGTGACCGACAATGATCTGCTTATGCTGGTTGATGAAACACTGAATCATAAGAAAGTATCCGGTGACACTACCATTACCCGGGAATGAAATTGACTAAAGACTAACTGTAAATCCAAACTGATAAACTTACAGACTTCGAATTACCATGGGAATGACCCTTACAGAAAAAATATTAGCTAATCACAGCGGCGCCTCTTCGGTTGAACCCGGAGAAAGTGTCTGGGTTGATGTAGATGTTTTGATGACCCACGATGTTTGCGGGCCGCCTTCTATCTCAATTTTCAGAAATCAATTCGGCGAAGATGCGCGCGTCTGGGATAAAGAAAAAGTCGTGATCATCCCAGATCATTACATCTTCACTGAAGATAAATATGCCAACCGGAATGTCGATATCCTGCGGGCTTTTGCTGCAGATCAAGACCTGCCTTACTACTATGACGTAGGGTCAGACGATTACAAGGGAGTTTGCCATATTGCCCTTCCTGAAGAAGGGTTTACCCGGCCTGGAGAAGTTCTGTTTGGCACCGACTCACATACCTGTACGGCCGGTGCGTTCGGACAGTTTGCAACAGGTATAGGAAACACCGACGCCGCTTTCATCATGGGCACCGGCAAGCTTTGGGTTAAAGTACCCGAAACGATGCGGTTTGTCTTTGAAGGAACAGAAATGCCGGATTACCTGATGGCCAAAGATATTATCCTGCAAATAATTGGTGACATTGGTGTAGACGGTGCCACCTACCGCACTATGGAATTTGGCGGTGAAGGCATCAGTGCCATGACGATGGAAGACCGCATGACACTTACCAATATGGTTATTGAAGCCGGCGGCAAGAACGGTGTCGTTGAGCCTGACGAAAAAACGGAGGCATATGTAAAAGAGCGTTCTGACAAACCGTTTGAACCCGTTTACAGTGACAAAGACGCCGAATATCACAGCGAATACACATATCAGCTTGAAGATCTGGTGCCAATGGTAGCCAAGCCGCACAGCCCGGATAACAAGGCCACAGCTGAAGAGCTGGAAGGTACCGAACTGGATCGGGCCTATATCGGCTCGTGCACCGGAGGTAAGCTTTCCGATTTTGTGGCGGCAGCCAAAATTATCGATGGGCAGGAATTAAAGCTGGAAACATTTATCGTGCCGGCGACAACTGAAATTAAAGACGGACTTAAGAAAGAGAAGGTTAACGGGAAAACACTGCATCAAATATTTGTAGATGCTGGTTGCCATATAGGGAATGCATCATGTGCAGCCTGTCTTGGTGGTCCTTCTGACACCTTCGGTCGACTGAACAACGAAGAACGCTGTATATCAACGACCAACCGGAACTACCCGGGACGTATGGGATCCAAGCAGGCGCAGGTTTACCTGGCATCGCCCTATACTGTTGCTGCCTCGGCAATTACCGGTTCCATAACCGATCCACGAGTATTTATTAACTAATTTAAATTTACCAGAAGTTTTAAATGGCAGAATCAGATAAAATAAAAGGAAAAGCATTTGTGCTCGGTAAAAATATCGACACAGATCAGATTATACCGGCCGAACACCTGGTATACAGTCTTGATGACCCCGAAGAACGAAAATTTTACGGGCGCTATGCCCTCTCCGGCGTACCCGATGCGGAGTCCGGACTTCCCCAGGGAAATATTCCATTGGTGGAGGAAGACAAGTTTGAAAGTGAATTCGACATTATTGTAGGTGGCCATAATTTTGGTTGTGGTTCTTCCCGGGAACATGCTCCCGCTTCACTAAAAATTGCGGGAATCCAGGCGATCATTGCTCCCACTTTTGCCCGCATATTCTATCGAAACTCTGTAGACGGTGGGTTTGTGGTACCGTACGAAAGCATCGAAGATCTTAGTTCTAAGGTAGAAACCAATGATATCCTCGAAATCGATCCCGACGAACGTGAAGTTCGCAACCTTACCCAGGATGAAACCTATAAAATTCGTCCACTGGGCAGTGTTGCCGAGATCGTCAATGCAGGTGGAATTTTTGAATTTGCACGTAAAGAAGGAATGATTGCATGACAGCAACTAAAGAAATAGTCGTACTTCCCGGAGATGGCATCGGTCCGGAGGTTACCAAAGAAGGTATAGATATCCTTCAGGCCGTTTGTAAACGCCACGGGTACAAACTAAAAACGCACAGCTTCCCGATCGGCGGCGCCAGCATAGATCGTTTCGGCCGCCCGCTGACCGATGAGACGCTGGAGGCATGCAAAGAAGTGCCTGCCGTGTTACTGGGAGCTGTAGGCGGTCCCCAGTGGGATGATGAGCCAAAGGACAAACGCCCTGAAGCTGCATTGCTCGGCCTGCGCAAAGAGCTCGATCTTTTCGCAAACCTCCGGCCTATCAAAGTATACAAGCCACTGATTGACGCCTCTACCCTTAAAAAAGAGATTGTAGAAGGCGTCGACATTTTGATTCTTCGTGAACTGACCGGAGGTATCTACTTTGGTCGCCCGCGACTCATTGAGAAGACCGAAGACGGGCAGCGGGGGGTCGACACGATGGAATATACTACGCACGATATTTCCCGAATCGCTCATAAAGCCTTTCAGATGGCAACAAACCGGGCAAAGAAAGTAGCCTCGGTAGACAAAGCCAATGTACTGGATAGTTCCCGGCTGTGGCGAGAAACCGTTATAAACGCTGCCAAGCAGTGGCCTGAAATTAAACTGGAGCATGTACTGGTAGACAACTGTGCAATGCAGTTGGTTCGCTATCCAAAACAGTTCGACGTTATCCTCACCGGCAATATGTTTGGGGATATCTTGAGTGATGAAGCCGCGATGATTACAGGTTCCATCGGAATGTTACCCTCTGCAAGTATCGGCGAAGAGTATGCGATGTATGAACCTGTACATGGATCAGCACCCGATATCGCCGGACAAAATAAGGCTAATCCGTTGGCAACCATCGCTTCAGTAGCTATGCTCTGCCGCCACTCACTGGATATGGAAGAGGCAGCTCAAGAGATTGAGACAGCGATTCTGACTACCCTCGAAGATGGTTTCCGTACCGGGGATATTTATACGAAATCACCTAAAGAATATTTGGTAAGCACCTCAGAAATGGGCAGCGCCATCATGAAACACTTAAACCCTGACTTACAACCAGGCACATTATTATGAAACAGTCATCAGCCAAAACCTTTGCTAAACATCCCGACACCGATAGCTCCAATATTCTGCTTCAACTGCGTTCTTCAAGCAGAGTGAGCGAGGTGGACCTAGATAATCCCGGTTTTGGAGATCTGTTTTCAGATCACATGTTTAGCCTTGAGTATAAGGATGATGAGTGGCAAGATGCCAGGATCACACCGTTTGGCGACCTCAGCCTTTCACCGGCAATGGCGACCCTGCATTATGGACAGACTGTTTTTGAAGGGATGAAAGCTTTCCGGGGAGAAGACGGGAAAATCAGATTCTTTCGGCTGGATCGTCACCTGAATCGCCTCAACGATTCCTGCAAGCGTATGTGCATCCCCGAAATAGATGTCAACCTGCTGAAACGCGCTCTTAAAAAACTGGTAACCATCGATAAAGATTGGGTGCCAACCAAGCATGGTAACGCGCTCTATATTCGGCCAATAGTATTTGCCACCGACAACTGCCTGGGTGTGCGTCCGGCCAAAACCTATCGCCTGCTGATTATCACATCGCCGGTTGGAGCATACTACGAGGAAGGGTTCGACCCGGTAAGCCTCACTACCACCGATGACTATATCCGTGCGGTGCAGGGAGGATCAGGTTTTATCAAGACCGCCTGTAACTACGGTCCCACATTGTTACCGGCACAAAAAGCAAAGGAAGATGGTTTTACCCAGATTATCTGGCTGGATGCGCACGAACATAAGTATATTGAAGAGGTAGGCACTATGAATATCTTCTTCAAAATTAACGGTGAACTGCATACCCCACAATTAAATGGCTCGATATTAGGAGGTATTACCAGAAATTCCGTTATTAAGCTTGCTAACCACTGGAATATTCCCGTTCACGAGCGTCCGATAACCATCGATGAAATCTTCGATGCCGATCGCAAAGGAACGCTTGAAGAAATTTTCGGTACTGGTACAGCCGCGGTTATCTCACCGGTCGGCTCCATTCACCACAACGGGAATACCCTCGTTACGGATGAAAACCAGATCGGTCCGTTTGCCCGAAAGCTTTTTGACACTATTACCGGCATACAATATTCAACTCACGAGGACATCTATCACTGGATGTCCACTATTAGCTGACCTAATCTACCCGATTGATAGTCGGGTAGATTTCTATTTTTATCTATCAACCGGAACAGGACTGAGATGATTCCATTGTGGAGCTTGGTTCGTTTACGGTTTTTATAACATTATACTTTTCATACCCTCCTCCATTTCTTACATTCCCTCGGATGTTAATCAGAATATGAAAAGTACGTTGTATGAAAATTACGATTAATAAACTTGAAGAAGAGCTTCACATGGAAGCTCAAAACGAAGAAGGCGGTGCTATCCGGATGGATGGTACACGTTCGATCGGTGGCATCGAAGGGGGTATAAGCCCGATGCAGCTACTGCTGGCCGGGATAGGCGGATGCAGTACGATCGACATAATCGGTATTCTGGAAAAGCAGAGGCAGGAAGTTGAAGATATCAGGGTTGTAGTAGACGGTGACCGCCAAAAGACGGGTACCTATTCCGAATTCAAGTCAATCCACCTGAACTTTATACTGAAGGGGGACCTCGATCCCAAAAAGGTTGAACGGGCTATCAATCTCTCAATTGATAAATACTGTTCTGTCTCCAAAGCCCTGGAAAAAACATCCGAAATAACCCACAGTTTCACGATACAATAATTCCATTTTTCATGTCCGACTCTGAAAACAAACCGGGAACCAAGGCGATACGAACCCAAACTGAGCGAAGCGAGCAAAGGGAACACTCCACGCCGCTCTTTATGACCTCCAGCTTCGTATTTGATTCGGCTGAACATGCTCGTGCCATGTTCGCCAATGAGGTTGAAGGCAATATCTACAGCCGCTACTCGAATCCCAATACTGATGAGTTTATATCCAAGATGTGCGAAATGGAAGAAGCCCAGGCGGGTATCGCTACTGCTTCCGGTATGTCGGCCGTATTTTCCAGCCTCGCAGCTCTTCTCGACCAGGGCGACCATGTACTGGCCTGCCGATCTCTCTTCGGCTCTACGCACCAAATTCTAAATACTATATTTCCACGATGGGGTATCAGCCACTCCTATGGAGATATCGACAAGCCGGGCAACTGGGAGGAATTAATTCAGGACAACACCCGCGTGCTTTTCCTGGAAACACCTTCCAATCCTGGTCTCGACCTGATCGACCTGGAATGGGCCTGTAAGCTGGCCAGCGAGCACAACCTGATCACAATAGTCGACAACTGTTTTGCTACGCCCTATCTTCAAAAACCGATGAAATATGGAGCTGATATTGTCATGCATTCAGCCACAAAGTTCATTGATGGACAGGGACGAGCTATCGGCGGTGTAATTGTTGGGAAAGCCCGCTACATCGATGAAATGGAGACCTTTACCCGGCATTCGGGTCCTGCCCTCTCTCCTTTCAATGCATGGCTGTTTTCCAAAAGCCTGGAGACCCTCCCTGCACGGATGGACCGGCACTGCACGAATGCTCTGCAACTGGCTGAATTTCTGGAAGAACATAATAATGTAGAATGGGTAAAGTATCCTTTCCTGCCAAGCCATCCGCAGTATGAACTGGCTAAAAAACAGATGAAAGCCGGAGGCGGTGTCGTGGCA
>JBEPXS010000017.1:0-18841 GCA_041641755.1 Balneolaceae bacterium | reverse complement strand
CAAATGCGGCCTTCATGCTGATATCATAACCGGTTTTATCAAGCAACTGGAACTCCGCAATATTGTACTGGTAGCGGAAGATTGGGGCGGCTTTTTCAGCTCCTATGTAATGACCAAACACCCGGACCGATTTCAATCCGCAGTGTTGATGGAGACCTTCCTTTGGCCCCTGACTTTTGAAGAGGACTATGCGCCTGAGTTCGTGATTCCGTTCAAGCTGATGCGTTCACCTATCGGTGGTCTTTTCAGTAAACGTATGAATCTGTTGATCAATAAACTGATTCCCGACCACTGCCCCATCTCGGAGGAATCACTGCAGTATTACCGGGATAGCGTCCCCACGTATAAAGACAAGAAAGCCATTGGGGATTTTCCAAAGATGCTCCCTACGAACGGCCAACCGAAAGAAAGTTACGATTTTGCCCTGGAGTTGCAGGAGGGGCTCGACCGTCTACACTTTCCCGTGCTGTGGATAAGGGCCGATCCCGGTGTGATGGTGTCACTTGACAATCCAGTTGGTTTGAAACGATTGGACGAACTTCAACAACGTCTGCCAAGCATGGAAATCCGGCAATTTGGTACAGGTTTTCATTTTCTACCTGAAGAAAACCCCGAAAAACTGGCCAAAATGGTCTCTGATTGGGTAAATGAATTGAATTAAAAGCGAAGTTCCAATGAGTAAAACAACAGCACTGTTTATGGCCATCGTAGATCAAATGACAACAGCTAACAAGGATATTATATTGGGTAAAATGATGAGCTCACCGGGACTCTAATATAAAGACAAGGTATTTGCCTTTTACCATGATAATGAAATGGGATTCCGGCTGGGTTCCGGTTTTGATCCGAATGAATTTGGGCTGAAAGAGGTCCGCCCTTTAAGTCCATTTAAAACCAAGCCGCCACTCAAGGGGTGGTTTATGGTAGACAAATCCGAAAGCGACGATTGGCAAACACTGGCATCTCTTGCTCTTGAGTATACAAAAAGCTTATAGGATTAAATTTATGCAGAATTGGGGAAAGATCTTGTATCAAATATCAATCGTGATATTTGTGGTAATGATAACGATATCCATGATCCTGCCCTTTATTATAGGATCGTATGAACGGTTGGGATATCCTTATCACATTAAATTTGTCCTTCCGGTCTATAAGGTTTTGGGGCTTACTGCCATACTCACTAACAAATCTATCCGGCTTGCCGAATGGGCTTTTGCAGGATTCATCTTGCTGCTAATTCTAGCAATATTTTCCCACATCATGGCCGGTGATCAGATTTGGTTTATCCCGGCTATTCCTCTCACTGCATTATCATATATCTATTATTACAGGTACAGATTCACCGCATTCGGCATACAGTATGAACAGATTACAAGCAACAAATGAAGGGGTATCCATAGCTACTGATAGTAGCATTCAACTGACATAATTCTTGGTATAAACCAAGAATAAAGATGCCATTCATTCTGATATTGCTTTTCTATTAAATATCAGACCAACATCCTCTTTTCTTATCACAGTTATCAGACAACATCCAATATGCGGGCAAAACCAATTATTCTCGGAACACTTGCTTATGTCACCATTACCTTCCCTCTGGCGGTTGTGTGGCATCTCGGTATTTTTGAAGCCGCATACAACCGCATCAGTTTCCTGGTTGAAGAGCCGAGTTTCTTACTTGGTTTTATAGCTGTACTGATTCAGGGTATCGTCCTGTCTGCAGGTTATGGATTCACACATTTCTCAGGAAGTCCTACACTTCGGGGACTCAAATATGCTGCCATGATGGGAATTTTCTTCTGGACGAGTCATGTGATTGCCTATGCTGCTAAGCATTCCGGCAGCAATGACATACTGTTTTATGGACTGGAAACGGCATATCTGATTATACAATTTGGAATTTATGGCTTGATCATAGGAAATCTCTATTCAAGAATAACCCTTAAACAATAACTACATGAGAAAACTTGCTATTTTAACTTTTGTAACGCTGGATGGCGTGGTACAAGCGCCTAAATTACCGGAAGAAGACACCTCAAATGGTTTTGAACATGGAGGTTGGGCCGACCCTTATTGGGATGAAGTAATGGACCAAGTTAGAGAAGAGGCCTTGGCCGAACCTTATGACTTGCTCCTTGGCCGAAAAACGTATGAACTATTTGCCGTTCATAACTCTAAAGAGACCGACTCCAATCCCCTTAACAATTTAACTAAATATGTTATGACAAATACCCTAAAGGAATCGGATTGGCGTAACTCTATTCCCGTCACCGGGGATATTGTGGAAGAAGCAGGCAAACTCAAGTTGCAAGAGGGACGTCTGCTACAAGTTCACAGCAGTTGGCAATTGATCAATACTCTTTTAAAGCATGATTTGGTAGATGAATTTCGGTTGTGGACTTTTCCGGTCATCCTGGGAGAAGGGAAACACCTTTTTCCGCGAGGCAGCGTACCTAATAACCTGACACTTGTTAAATCCAAACCGATTTCAAATGGAGTTGTAATGAGTATTTACAGGCGGAAATAGATATCAATTGTTAGCAACCGAATGGTTGATACAATCCAAATCGCAATTTCAATCAGAGCAAGTTAAAACATGAAAACCGCCACCTACATAAATCTTCACAAAGTCTTGGTCATCCCCGTAGTCTTGGGAATGATGTGGTTCTATAACAACTGGACAACGGAAGCATTTATCTATTTGAGTATTCACGGAACCTATTCCCTGATTTGGCTAATCAAACAATCTCTCTTTCCCGATAAAAGATTCGATGAAAAGCAACCGGTTTGGATCGGAACGCTTTTTATCTTCCTGCCGCTTGCCGGGTATTATATTGCCCCGTACTTACTAATTAGCAAACATCTTACTCTCCCTCCGTACGTAATCGGCCTCGTGCTATTTTTATATACAATGGGAATCTTCCTTCACTATGTAAGTGACGCGCAGAAGTACTATTCCTTACAAATCGGGAAGGGATTGATCCAAAAAGGATTATTCAGCAGAACAAGAAATCCCAATTATCTGGGCGAAATAATGATATATGTGTCTTACGCTATTATGTCGATGCATTGGCTGCCTTTCCTCATAGTGGCAGGATGGCTTTTGGGTTTTTTCCTAAAGAACATGTTAGCGAAAGACCAATCTCTATCAAGGTATCCGGGATTTGAACAGTACAAGGAGAAGACGGGATTACTGTTTCCAAAACTTTTTTGAATTTAGGGCCTTAAGTCAGTAGCAAATTCCTTGCGATTCTTGCCGCTAAGATTTTTTCTGTTAAATTAAGTTATAGTTGCTATTTCTTCACCTGTGGCCGATATCTTTTAAAAAAATTAATCGGATCATGTCTGTATCAATAAAAAAGTTTCTACAAAATATACATCCGTTGGAAGATGAGATTCTTGAAGAATTTCTTTCGCATTTTGAAAGGATTGAAAAACCACGAAACACTCTGATAACATCGGCTGGTAACACAGAACATTATATCTATTTGATAGAAGAAGGCATTCAAAAGTCCTACCGTCTCAATGAGGGGAAAGAACATGTAATTGCATTTACCTATCCTCCATCATTTTCGGGTATTCCGGAATCGTATTTTACACAGAAACCATCTAGATACTACCTGGAAACTATTACAGACAGCCGCTTTTTACGCCTTCCCTTTGAGCGCCACCAAGAATTGATGAAAAAATATCGGCCCATCGAAACCTTATTCCGAAAAGCTACAGAAATGGTTCTTGTTGGGGTATTGGAGCGTCATTATGAACTGATGGCTTATTCTATTGAAGAGCGATTCCGATCGTTTATGGAACGCAGCCCCCACCTTTTAACCATGGTTCCTCATAAAGATCTGGCCTCTTATTTAAGAATAGATTCCACAAATTTCAGCAAGCTGCTCTCTTCCGTACAGATTTAAATCTTGGTATAGACCAATAATAAAATGGCTGTGATATTTTATATTGATAATTTGACCAAAAATTGAGAAGCCTACACTACGATTGTGAATTCAATCTTGCCAGTAGTATATGTGAGGGGATAAAAACGTAAACGCTTAAATCAGCTTATATGCTAAACGTTAATATTAATTCAATTATATCGTTATGAAACGTAGATCATTTATTAAAAAAGGGATTAGTGGATTGGCTGCAATAAGCCTCCCGCTCGTGTCCAGATTCCAAACTCAACAGAATGAACCAGGTCCCATTGATGGCGAGACTATAAAGGAATTTGTAATTGCAGGCCACGGCGATCTCGAAAAGGTAAAGGCAATGACAGCCGAAATACCGAATTTAATTTACTGCAGGCACGATTGGGGAGGTGGAGATTTTGAAGAAGCTATCGAGGGTGCCGGACATCTCGGCAACAAAGAAATTGCCAACTTTCTGATAGAAAAAGGAGCGCGGGTCAATCTCTTTATTTTGACGATGCTGGGTAAGACAAACCTGGTAAAGCCGGTTTTGGAAGCCTATCCGAATTTGGTCTTTGCCAATGGTCCGCATGGCTTTTCCCTGTTGCATCATGCCAAACAAGGCGGGGAAGAAGCGGACGAGTTGTATGAATATCTATCTGAGAAAGGTTTAGAACAAATGCAGTTTGAGATGTTTTGAGAAGTTAGATCGGCGAAATGGCAAAGGAGCTTAAATTAGATGTTAGGAACAGTTCACGTAGTCTTTGCGATAGTAGCCTTAATCATTGGGGCGGCAGTAGCTTTTCGACCGAAAGATGACCGAAGGCATCGATTACTTGGCTATTTTTACGCCATATCCCTGTTCTCAGTGAACGTCAGTGCGCTTTCGGTCTACGAAGAAGCGGTCGGTATGGGGCCATTCCATATTCTTGCTGTAATTAGTCTCGTCACGCTTATCAGCGGATTCATTCCGGCCTTCCTGCGCCGCCCAGTATCCAGATGGCTTATTCTTCATGCCTATTTTATGAGTTGGTCGTATGTGGGATTGGTGGCAGCAGGTGTAGCACAGATTGCAACAATGTCGACCAACCTCCCAGCATGGTTTGCAGTGGGACTGCCATCCATATTAGTTGTAATAATTGGAGGCCTACTCATCCACACGCGAATCCCAAAAATTCTTGCTCTGCTTTCCTAGGGCGGCCGTCAGGAATATAAATAAAGCCCCCCTTTAATACTCTTTTTTTACCCTTTACTGATGAATTCAATCCTATAGAGTTTCTTTATGATTTTAAACAATCTTAATAAAAAAACCACGATTCAAAAGGTATTGTATACTATCCATTTGGCAGGCCTGGGATTTTTTATCAAATGGATTTCAGAGTTTATCGGCCCCAGCCCCATCTATCTTTTTTTAGTTATCCCGGCGCTGATTTTTGTTCAATATAAATACAGCAAAGAAAGTATTGACGGCATTAAAAATCTGTGGCGCGACGCATTATTGATCGTATTGGTGTTTGGATTTGGCGTTGGCAGTCTCTGGAGTTTTGTAGGGCATTTTTTCTTAACTGAACAGGTAGCAGAATACATCGGCTGGGGGAAAAGTCCGTTTCAAATCGAACTAGCCGGCTATCACCTGGCTTTTGGTCTGATGTGTATGCTCTCCCTATGGAATAGAAACTCAGGATACTGGGGAGCAATGGTTCATGGAATGGCTATCTTCCTTTTCACTGCGGCAGGAATGCATATTTATGAAATGATTGAATATCAAAACTTTCATCCTGGCAACGCCGGTATTCCATTATTGATTGGTAATACAATTTATCCGGCACTGGTAATCTTACTTTATTGGAAATATCATTTCTCCCGAAATGAAGCTGGAAATATATGATGTAGATAGATTATTAAATTCAAAGAAACAGAAGGAAATATCGTCTGCACGATGCAATATCTCGATCATATTCCATCTGCAATAAATGCTTAAATTAACTTGAATTCTATTAAACTTACGTAAATTCACTAAATAGTTTTTTACACTGAAAAAGCTTACACAAACGTCTTTTGCACCTTCCCTTTGAGCGCCACCAAGAATTGTTGAAAAAATATCGGCTCATCGAAACCTTATTCCGAAAAGCTACGGAGATGGTTCTTGTTGGGGTAATAGAGCGTCATTATGAACTGGTGGCCTATTCTATTGAAGAGTGATTCAAGTCATTTATGGAACGCACCCCCCTCCTCCTGAATATGGTTTCTCATAAAGACCTGGTCTCATATTAGAGAATAGATTCCACAAATTTCAGTAAGCTGCTCACCTCTGTACAGATTTAAATCTTGGTGTATACCAAGAGCAGAGTTGTGGCCATATCCTATATTATCAATCAATAATTATTCGATTAATCATAAGTAACGATAATACAACCTATGAAGTCAACCACATCTATTCCGGATTGGGTAGACAAGAACGAATATCCTTTTGAAAACAAATACATAGAGCTCGAAAGTGGAACCATGCACTTTATAGATGAGGGAAAAGGAGATGTTGTTTTATTTGTGCATGGAACTCCCACCTGGTCATTTCTATACCGCGATTTTATTAAAGATCTATCAGCCCAATTCCGGACACTAGCTATTGATCATATTGGATTCGGACTGTCTGATAAACCGGAAGAGTTTTCAGGGCATCCCCGGGATCATGCTCAAAATCTTTCCGAATTCATCCAAAAAAAGAAGCTGCAAAACATTACACTGGTAGTACATGATTTCGGCGGACCTATTGGCCTGGCTGCTGCCTTAAAAAATCCGGACCGGATCAAACAAGTTGTTATGTTCAATACCTGGTTGTGGGAAACAGAATCCAGCCAGGAAGCTCAAAAGGTGAATAAAATAATCAACTCCTTCCTTGGGAAAGTCCTCTATCTTCAATTTAATTTTTCACCCCGGGTACTACTTAAAAAAGGATATTCTAACAAGAAGAATCTACCTAAAAAAATTCATAAACAGTACATCAATCCCTTTCCAAACAAACAATCCAGGTTTGCCTTATACAGAATTGCTCAAGCACTTCTTGGGGCTTCAGAATGGTATCAACAGCAATGGGAGCAACTATCGATTCTCAAAAACAAACGGTGGCTGATTTTGTGGGGGACAGAGGATGAGTTCTTCAAGGTTGATTATCTAAAAAAGTGGGAGCAACGTCTCCCGAATGCGCAGGTACAAACCTTCAATTGCGGCCATTTTGTGCAAGAGGAGAGGACGAACATTGCTATTTCAGAAATACGCACCTTTTTGCATCTTGAAACAACGAATAGAACATTAAATGACCTGCCAAGTAAAGGATAATTTCAGCGAATTTAATTGATCACCTTTATTGAGGATTTTGCAAACCCAATTTTCATTTTGTGAGTAATTTGTGAATAAAATGAAGCAATCTCCCAATCAGATCTTCTAAAGAGGGGATTACTTCTCAAGCTCACACTAACAGCTAGAGGGAGTGACGGTTTTGCAGAGTCTTCTTATTATTAGGTAGGTCAAATTTAAGTTTAAAATGTTATTATGATTCTCATTCCCCAAAAATACTATAAGTATCAGAAGATTTTCATGTGCGAAACATTTTGTTTAGGAGAAGGCCAACAATACTGTTTTCGGATAATATCTTAATTTTTTGCTTAGCCCGACTCTTTAATCACCACTAAAACTGCTTGTATGAAAGCAGAAGCACAGTTTATGGCCATCGTAGATCAGACGACAAAAGCTAACAATGATGTCGTACTGGGCAAAATGATGAGCTCCCCGGGACTCAAATACAAAGACAAGGTATTTGCCTTTTATCAAAATAAAGAAATGGGATTCAGGCTGGGTCCCGGTTTCGATCCGGATGAATTTGGGCTGAAGGAGGTCCGCCTTTTAAGTCCGTTTAAAACCAAGCCACCTCTCACGGGATGGTTTATGGTTGATCAGAGGGAAAGTGAACACTGGGAAGAACTGACAAATATGGCACTCGATTTTACTATGGGCCTGTAGCAATAGCATACGTTCCAGGAAAATCATTTTAAAAATTTGTCCCCTTTTACAGGTTACGATTGTCATACTAACGAAATGCAAACCTTAATCTATTGAGACTGCCATGAACAGATACATGCTTATACTTTTTGAAAATAAAGGTGTTTACGCGAATTTCTCTCCAGAGGATATGCAGAAGGAGATTGCACTGCACCAGGATTGGATTGAAGAACTGGGCGACCATTTTGAGTCGGGCGATCCTCTGGAACCTTCTGCAAAAACTGTAACGGGGAAAGAGAAAGTGGTAACCGACGGTCCCTATATTGAATCCAAGGAACTGGTGAGCGGTTACTATTTGATTAAAGCCGATAGCCTTGAGGAAGCTACTGAACTTGCCAAGGGATGTCCCGTGCTTCGCTTGGGTGGCTCTGCAGAAGTGCGCAAAATTATGGATATGTAATTTTTGGTCCGGCCCGATTCACATACCACCCAAAGTATGGTTGATCATCTTTTCCGAAGTGAAGCGGGAAAGATGACAGCCATCCTGACCCGCATTTTCGGATTTCAGCATTCGGACCTGATAGAAGATATCGTTCAGGAGACATTCCTCTCTGCTTTGAAAACCTGGCCACTGAAGGGTCAGCCCGACAATCCATCGGCCTGGCTAATGCAGGTGGCAAAAAACAAGGCTATTAATACGATCAAACGAGATAACAGGCTGCAAAAATGGACACCCGAGATTGAGGAGGATGTTGATCGGATCGATCGCTTGTTCCTGGATCACGAAATTAAGGACAGTCAGCTGCGCATGCTGTTTGCCTGCTGCTATCCCGAACTCCACCAAAAACAGCAGATCATGCTGATGCTGAAAACGATGTGCGGCTTCAGCAATACCGAAATTGGCTATGTGCTTCTGATGTCTCCGGCGGCTGTAAAAAAAGCCATCTACCGTGCAAAGAAGAAAGTCCAAACATTTTACAACAGCATTACTGTTCCTGTAATTAATGAGGCCAGGCAACGACTGGAAACGGTCTACATGGCTATATATCTGATGTTTACCGAAGGCTACAAGCGGAGCTATGAGGACCAGGTAATCAGTGAGGATATATGTTTTGAGGCAGCCCGTTTGGCGACCTTGCTGCTAGATATTCCAGAGGTCAATCACGGTAAAACGCACGCCCTGTTATCACTGATCTTTTTTAACATGGCCCGTTTTCCTGCAAGAGTAGGTAGTAAGGGAGAGATTATCGATTTGAAACTTCAGGATCGATCGTTATGGAATCAAAAAAGTATCGATGCCGGATTCCATCATCTTCAATTGTCAAGGGAAAGCAGCTCATTAAGCAGATTCCACCTGGAAAGCAGTATCGCTTCAATCCACTGTTCGGCGACCAGATACGAAGAAACCGACTGGGAGCGTATCCTCTACTGCTATCGGCGGTTACTGCAGTTGGTAGATTCAGGTATTATTCGACTGAATCTCGCCATTGTCCTCGGCAAAGTTGAAGGGCCCGAAGCGGGCCTACAGGCTCTGGAGGAAGTGGAGCTGGCATCAAAACATATGGACTTTATGATACATGCTGCCAAAGCGGATATGCATGCTGAACTGGGAAAGTATGAGATGGCCAAATCACACTACCTGGTGGCCTGTGATATGGCTCATTCAAAAGCTGACAAACACTATTTACGATCAAAAATTGAAGAGTGTGACCGAAAAAATATCTCCGATAACTAGCTAGGTATATCATGGATACACCTTTACTACTCATTAAAGATCAACTCCAATCCGCCGACGAGTGGACCGCAATGCTTGTCGATGATCTGGAAAAGGAATTGTGGCTTGAATCGCCCGCCCCGCTGAACACCAACATCAACTGGCTGGTGGGTCATATTCTGATTAGTAAATATTTTCATGCTGTGGTCTGTACAGTTGGCGAACAACCAGAGCTAAAAAAACTATTTCCTCTGGACGATTATATATCGATTTATAATCGAAAGTCAGATCCATTAAAAAAAGTTGCCCGTAAACCAGCCAAGGACACACTACTGGATCATCTGCACAGTACAGACAGGTATACGCTCGATGTGGTAGACCGGCTTGACGAGGCCGCCCTTACCCATCCTACAAGGGTGACGAACCCGGTAGCCACTACCCAGCTGGATGCACTAACCTACTGTTTCAAACACCAGATGTGGCATAACGGTCAAATTTCCATGCTTAAACGAATACTAACAACGAACTACTGATCATTTCACCATGAAAACTATTCCACAAACGACCCTACAATTTCTCAGCGACCTGAAAACTAACAATAACCGCGACTGGTTTGACGACCATAAACCGCGGTATAAAAAGGCCAAGCGGGAGTTTGAGCAGTTTATCGATGAGCTTATTCCATCTATTGGATCTTTTGATCCGACAATTACACACCAAACGGCCAAAAGAAGCGTTTTTCGGATCTACCGTGATATGCGGTTTAATCCAGACAAACCACCCTACAAAACCAACCTCGGGGCTCATATTACGTCTGCAGATAAATCCTCCGATATTCATTCCAGGGCAGGCTACTATATTCACATTGAACCGGGCAAATCTATGCTGGCCGGCGGCGCCTACCGGCCCAAGGGAGATTGGCTTAAAGCGATCCGGAAGCATATTGACGAAAATGCGGGAGAGCTTAAGAAGGTAATAAACTCCGAAAGCTTCAGGAAGTATTTTGGAGAAATTGAGGGCGAGATGCTGAAAACCTCTCCTCGCGCTTACTCTATTGATCATCCGGAAATAGAATTGCTTCGGTACAAAAGCTTCCTCGCCACTCACCGGGTCAGCGATGAACAGGTTCTGGATGAAAACTTTTTAAATTATTGCGCCGAAGTATTCAAGGCCCTTTATCCGTTCGACCAGTTTTTGAACCGATCTATTGATCTGTATGCCTCCACAGATTGATCTATAAAAACATTTATAAACCTTCTCTTTGACCTACTTTGCAAACGGGTCACTTGTCTTAGCCTGTTATATTTTCGATATAACTTTACCCGAGTGGCTGCACCCTAACCCTGCTAAACATTGAGATGAATTTAAAAAGGCACTACGATACATTATGGAAAGAGTCTCTTCAAACGGTCAAGAGAAATAAATTTAAGTTTGATCCCCAGATAGATTCTGCCAGCGATACAAGGTTTGGCATTACTTTGTTGGCTCGTCCATCGAAAGAGGTAAAACAAGAAATCTCAAAGACACTCAAAGAAATTAATGCCGTTGCCCCGAACCAGTACTACTATCCCGACTCCGACCTGCATATAACTACGCTGTCGATCATATCCTGTTATCAGGGGTTTTCCCTTAAATCGATAAAGCCGACTGAATATTGTAGCCTCATTCAATCCGCAGTAGATTATGTTTCACCTTTCCATATCAGATTTCGTGGTTTAACAGCTTCACCCTCTTGTATTTTAATTCAGGGATTTCCTGAAAATAATCAGTTGAATAGATTGAGGAACAGGTTGAGAGATAACTTCAACCAATCTGGGCTGGAACACTCCATTGATAAACGATACAAGTTACAAACAGCCCATATAACAGCTATTCGTTTCAAGGAACCTTTTTCAGATGCCGATAAATTTGTTAAAACAATTTCGAATTTTAGAAATAAAGATTTTGGCAGCTGCTTGGTTGACCAGCTAGAACTTGTCGTTAACGATTGGTACCATAAAAAAGATAAAGTAACAGAGCTTCACACTTTCCGTTGTCGACATAACCAGAAAATTTACGCGTCCCTCAAGAAAGCTATATCGTTTTAAGATAATCAATTGGGATTTTGACATCAATGAGGTGTATCTGGGTCAAACCTTTATAAATATCTCATTTTGGGTCTCTGCAAACCATTATTATTGACTTACAAATAAAAAAGCTGCTCATATAAACAATCTTATGAACGACACCATTTTCGATGCCATCCCCAAGACACTTGAAGCCATTGAACGAGACACGCGCAACAGCGGATTTACGATGCCCTCCGAACGCAAAACGGGATCGCTCCTGCGGACGCTTGCTTCAGCCAAACCCGGCGGACGTTTTCTGGAGCTGGGCACGGGTACTGGGCTATCTACCGCATGGCTTCTTTCGGGTATGGATCGATCCTCAGAACTGGATTCAGTTGAAAATGATAGTGGTCCACTTGAGATCGCCCGGAGACATCTGGACGGTGATCGGCGCGTGCGGTTTCACCTGTGTGACGGTACATATTTTATCCGGGAGGCTGAGGCCGGCTGCTATGATCTTATTTTTGCAGATGCCTGGCCCGGCAAATACAATTTGCTCGACGAAACGCTGAGTCTTCTTTCGACCGGAGGGTTTTATGTTATTGACGATATGCTGCCCCAGCCCAACTGGCCCGAGGGGCATGCAGACAAGGCCGACCATCTTTTGGAGGTGCTGGATGAATACAAACAGCTCAATGTAACCCGCATGGCGTGGGCCACCGGCATTGTGGTTTGTAGCAAAACCGATTGAGTCCTGGCTGGTCCGGAATAGGAATGTTCATCCCCATTTTTGACCGTCATCTTTTTTATCATTAAAATAATCAACTCAACAGGATAACAGCACTGTGCCCGCCTGGTTTTATACAGCCTGTTGCCAAATTACTAAGTAACCATTAGTCGGGAGTTTTATATGAACCGTTCAATCAATCGAAAAACATTCATTCGTTCCGTTGGTGTTGCCGGATTTACCGGTCTCTTTCCAATCCTTTCATCCGGCAACCCTCCGACAATATCTGAATCTGATCCCGACTTCGTGCTCGGTGCGGATGAAGGAGAGGTGTACCTGATCGGGGAACGCCAGGGACGGGTCACCATTAAGGTTGACAAACGCAACAAGGGAATCCAGACCATGTCTCTGCTTACCGAAGACATTGTGCCCGGTGACGGAATTCCGGTACATAAGCACGCCTCGGAAGAGGAGCTTATTTTTATTGAAAAAGGAACGGGGATATTCACTTTCGGAAACGAAGAATACCAGATTGAACCTGGAAGTATGGCATTGGTCCCCCGAACTGTATGGCACGGGTTGCGAAATGACAGCGATGAGATGCTGCGAATGGTATTTGGATACAGTCCGGCCGGATTTGAAGACTACTTCCGGGCTATAGGGGTAAAACCGAGTGAACCGTGGAAAGAACTGACCAGCGAGGATTGGGGACAAATCAATAAAGATTTTGGCGTTACGTACCGGGGATAGATACCATTAAAATGAGACTGCTTTCTAAACACAGGCTACCAGTTAATTAACATCCTGATGTTTAAATTAAAACAGCTAGAGAATATGTATATGTATAACAAGATTTTTCGTCACATCTCACTTTCAATCCTATTTCTCATTCCGGTCTTTATTGCTTGTAATAGTGCTAAATCACAATCTATCCCGGAGGTTGAAGAAGGCTATAAATCGGTTAATGGAACCGAAATATTTTATAAAACAATGGGTGAGGGAGAGCCGGTCATCATAGTTCATGGCGGACCGGTGCTGGAGCATGGTTACCTGGTTCCCTACCTCAAGCCCCTGACCACCAATTATGAACTTATCTTTTTTGATCAGCGGCTCAGCGGTCGCTCCTCGGCCGATGTTGACAGTACCGATGTGACTCTGTCAAATTTTGTGGAAGATATTGAAGCCCTGAGAAAGTCATTTGGCGTTGATACCTTCCACCTGGTGGCCCATTCCTGGGGTGGACTTCTGGCGATGAAATATGCCCTTAAATATTCCTCCAACCTGCGCTCTCTGGCACTCTTGAATTCCATGCCAGCCAGCTCAAAGCTTTGGAGAAAAGAGGAGAGTATCCTGGCCCAAAAGATATCGAAGGAGGATAGCACACAGCGCCACGCTATTATGAGTTCTGATCTGTTTAAAAAAGATCCGCCCAAAGCGATTGAAAAACTGCTGATACTGTCATTCAAAAACCAATTTTATACCCCTTCGCTGGCCGACAGCCTGGACTTTTATATTCCTGATGATTACATGACCAGAAGCCGGAAGTTTGGCTATATCAGGGATGATATATCAAATTATGATCTGCATGCTGAGTTATCCTCGCTGGATATACCCACGCTGTTAATCTACGGACAAATTGAACCTGCTACATCTCTGAGTGCTCCCAGGCTGCATGATGCCATTCCCAACGCAAGGCTGAAGATAATTGAACAATCGGGACATTTCCCCTTCCTGGAGCAACCTGATATCTTTATTAATACGGTACAAAATTTTCTCAGCACTCATTAATTATATTTTTAATATTCGATATTAACAGTAATCGGAGGAATTAATCCTTGTATTCCGTCCCGGAAACCATAGAAACGGAAAGGCTTCTTTTGCGACGATTTAAACCGCCCGACCTCATCCCGTTTATCCGATTTATGACCAACAAATCGGCCACCCGGTTTCTCGCCTTCCCTGACGAGACGAAAACCCGGGAGGGAGCCCGACAACTTTTCGAGGACACAGTGCAGTCCTATGATACCGAAGAACCTTTCTTTGCTCTTGCAGTGGAAGAAAAAGCATCCCAAAACTTTGCTGGCTGTTGTGGCGTCAATCCGCTTGAAGAAAATACCGCAGAAATTTTTTATGCAGTAATCCCGGAACGGTGGGGACGGGGAATAGCTACTGAGACAGCCGAAGAATTGACCAGGTACCTGTTTGAGAAAACTGACACAAAAACAATTAAAGCTTTTATTGTACCGGGACATGAGCCCTCCAGGCGTGTAGCGGAAAAAGTCGGATTTCAGAACACCGGATTGGTCGAAAATCCCAACTTTCAACAGAAGGTTCATGAATATGTTTTGAGACAGGATTTCGTAAATTAACAATTATGTACTAAAAAATGTGAATTCCAGTCTCTTGCAACTATTTGGATAGCCAGTCAATGGCCTTCCATTTTGGATCCCCACAGCAAATAGTATGTCAACCTCCCCTCGTGCAGTGGACCTTGCCATATCCATGAAGGGACAAACGGGCGAAGAAATCGACTGGATCCGGCGAATCCATCCAGAATTATTTGTTGCTTATCACCCCACTCAAGACCATACGCATCCCTGAATCTTTTCGGAAGCAAGCCGGCGGTCACAAACCGAAGCAATCCTGCACTCAGAGAAGGCAGAACTCCGACATCCGGGTATAGCACCGCATCAGCCAATCGCCGGGTTCGATCGGTCACCGCCAGGCTGTCACCCGAAAGCATCCTATCCATATATTCATCAAAGGCCTCCAAGCTACCGGGTAAAATTTTTTCGGGAATCTCCATCAAACGAGCCAACACTTTCGAATCTGCATAATATTCCTTTCGTTGTTCAGGAGTTAATGGGGTAACAAACTGCTCGTATACTTTAATACAGGTATCAATAAATGTAGCATGAACCCACAGCTTTGCTTCGGGATCTCTTCCCGAATAGCGGGTATCCGCCGGGAAACGGCCCGCTGCCTCTCCAAGGCGTCCCTGAATACGGGCGTGCATCTCATGGAAGTGATTCAAACCCTGCCGGGCCGTATCCCGATCCATAAAAACGAGCTTGTGTTTAAAAAGCAGCGTACGATAGAGGCGTTTCAGGATCTCGGCCTTAAAGTTACTGTAATCATCAACTCCCGCTGTTATAAAAGGATGGGCCAGTTGTAGCAGGATGACACGCCCGGCCCCCAGCAGGACGACAGCCTCGCGATCTATCTTTTGAATCATGCTATCCTGTGCAAAATATCCCTCTCCCCCTGTTTTCGGGGACGTTCCCGAAACCTCATGTTGTGTCGACGATTTCTGTTCGTGCTGATTGATATTCATGGTCTAAATCTTTGCTATACAGCAGCCAATAATCATATACATCAATTAGTCCACAAGGAGCTCAATAATGAATTCCAGATCTTCTTCAGGACGTAATGTCACCAACGGCTCCGGATCTACCGGATAATCAGACACACGGTTTAATCGGAAACGTCGAAATATTATAGCCATGATGATCTGGGCCTCCATCATGGCAAAATGCTTTCCTATGCAGGAACGCGGTCCGCCACCAAACGGCAGGTATGCATATTGCGGGCGATCTTCGCTCCGTTCAGGAGCAAACCGTTCCGGCTGGAATTGCCCGGGGGCTTCCCAAAAATCCGGGTGGCGATGCAGTGTATACAAACAAACGGTTACCGTTGAACCCTCTGGTATATCGTATCCACCAATACGATCAGACCGGACAGCCTTACGGCTGATGATCCAGACCGGTGGAAATAACCGCAGGGATTCTTGCAGGACCATTTTTGTATAAACCAGATCCGGGAGATCCTCAAATGCAGGATCCCGTCCATCGAGCACAGAATCCAGCTCCATTCTCACTTTTTGCTCAACTTCAGGATGCCGGGAAATCAAATAAAAGGTCCACATCAACAAATTGGCAGTAGTCTCATGCCCTGCAAGCAGCAGTGTCATCACTTCATCACGGATCTGACGGTCTGTAAATTGCTTTGGATCCGATTGCTCTTTTTGGGCCGCCAGAAGGTTTCCCAGCAGATCGTTGCGAGACTCCGCCTTCCCACGCCTGCTGTCTATAATTTTATACACTATCTGGTCCAGCGTGTCACGGGCCTGGCTGAATACCCGATTTCGCTTTGTGGGAACCCAGAGCGGTGGTACAAACACGTTTTTAAATCGGTAGGCTATATCTTCATTTAAAATTGAAAAGGTTTCCCGTATAGCATCCATCGAGGATGTCGCATCTGTACCGAACAACGATTCGGTAACTACCTGCAGGGTAAGCTTTTCTAACTCCTGGCTCATGTTAACCGGAAGACTTTTCGCCGCGTATTCAAACCATTGATCCACTCGATCCCGGGTGATATTGGCCGTTACCTCACAAAGCTGTCCCAGCCGTTTGCGACTGAAGGCCGGCTGCATAACCTGCCGGTGGTGCCGCCAGTGGTCACCGTCGGATGTGATCAATCCATTACCGAGTACCGGCCTAAGTTTCTCGTAGTTATAGTTATCCTTGCTGTAGTTGGAATAGTTCGTAACCAGGACCTGACGAATATAATCGGGATGATTTAACAGGTAACCGGCATAATATCCTATTTTAAAATGGACGATATCCCCGTACTCTTGTAATAATTCACCGGCAAATTCGAGGGGATCTTCTTTCGCCTGAAGCATGCTGCCCAACAGTGGCAGCCCCTGTGGGCCCGGTGGAGACCTGCGGGATGATCCCTCTTTCAAGCGTTGCTGCCTATTTCCAAGCCAATTGTACATAATTTCATCCCATACCCTTTTACTTAAAATAATCAGCTGTGGGTTAAGGTCAAGTTTAGTTGAACCTGTTGCTGAATAAGAGTACTGCCACTCACTACTTTTTGATATCTACTTGAATTCACGCCATTTAATTAATTATTTAGTTACAACAAAACAGTCGACATTTCTCCCTTTTGCTCATCTTACATGGCTTACCTTGGTTTATAGTTACTGGTGGGAAAAATATGAATGATAATTCAGAATACAACCGGGAGTCAAGTCATGAGAATCCGCACTATTTCCACAAGATTCCTCTTCGCAACTATTATCATCTTTTTTTATGAGTTCCTTTTAGCCTGCAGCCCTCTACTCAGGACTGTGCGGACCCGCCAGCAGGAATATCATCACACCGGTTGAAGTCCACCTCGTAGAGGAAGCCGTCTACGATAGCGAGGGTGAATGTTAATGATGCCCTTGAACAGTACTTACCATACAATGAACGAGTTGTGATTCAAAGGGTCATACCACAAATTAAAAATTTTGAGATCTACTTAAGTGAATTTAAGTGCACCTTTTATAAGAAAAGTTAATCATATGATAGACACCATAATCAGCCAAAACATTATACCTGAATTTTAAACTCTCAGTAAATGCAGATTTTAGATTAACAAAGCCTGTTTAATTTTTTCTAAAGTATGGGAAGAACAAAACACTAATAATATTGATATTAAACAGGTATCATGTATATTTTCGGTAAGTATCGTGAAAATAGGGAGTTAAATACAAGGGTTGAGGTATGGGAAGGGGTCACATTCTCCATATCGATCTGTTTGGCACATTCCGGGTTGTGTACAAGGATGCTCCTGTAACCGATCTGGATTCACCACGTTTACAGGAATTGCTCGCCTGGCTTTTGTTAAATCGGGATTCTCCCCAGCCGCGCCAGTATATCGCCTTCCAGTTTTGGCCGGACAGTTCCGAGAAGCAGGCGCTTACCAACCTTCGCCAAGTATTACACTATTTGCGGAAGGCATTGCCCGAAGCTGATCGTTATATAAAAGTAGATTACAAAACCCTTCAATGGAACCGGGAAGCTTCTTGGATTCTGGATGTGGAAGAATTCGAACACCATCTGGAGGCTGCTGATGAAGCCCATATATCGGATAATATCACAGCGTTTGAAAAAGAGCTGATTGAGGCCGAAACCCTGTATAAAGGTCCCCTTCTGGAAAATTGTTATCGGAAATGGATCGACCCGGAACGTGAACGCCTGCAAACAGAATATATCGGTGTACTGGAAAGACTCGTCGAGCTCCTGGAGGAAAAAAGGGATTACCCTTCGGCAATTTCCTATGCTCAGAAATTGCTCCAAATCAAACCATTTCAAGAGCCCGCCTACAGAACCCTGATGCATCTACACGCTCTAAATAACGATCGTGCTAATATCCAAAAAACCTGGCAGAGCTGTGTTTCACGATTTGAGGAGGAACTGGATCTTGAACCATCTGAAGAAACCCGGAAGTTATATAAGCGACTGATATCAAATCATTTCCGTGGATCTGATCCTGAAATTGAAGATGATGACAAAAAAACATCGAAAGATTGGCCCCTGGTTGGTCGCAGAAATGAATGGAACAGGCTGCTGGCCAGCTGGAAAGATGCGGTGGATGGAAATAAGAAATTCGTATC
>JBEPXS010000016.1:0-19097 GCA_041641755.1 Balneolaceae bacterium | reverse complement strand
GACCCCGGCAAAAAGTAGCCACAGTACCGGGGCCCAATGGGTATTTAGAGCGTTTAGCCAGTCCATGATTAGTTGTGATGTTGTTGATGGCTGTTACCTTTCATGCCATCATTTTTATTCATCATTCCCTGGCCATTCATCATGTTACCCTGCATCATCTGCATACACATCATCTGCATTTTCATCATGGAAGAGTCACCCATCATCTCCATCATTTTAGAATGGTCCATTTCTCCATCCTGCATCATGGACTGCATCATCTCCATATGCTTTTGCATGCGCTCCTTCATCTGAGGATTATCCATCATCTTCTGCATATTTCCCATCATCATGGTACTGTCCATGTTCATCGAACCCATCATTTTTTGCATCATTTGTTGGCGCATCTGGGGGTTCTGGGCCATATGTTCCATCATCATGGCCCGCATGGTGGAGTCTTGCATCATCTCCATCATCTGTTGCCTTTTTTGCGTCATGTCTCCCTGCTTCTGCTGGGCTATACCCATAGTTGTAAAGAGTAGCATGAAGGATAGAATCATTGTTAAGCGTTGCATAGTAGTCACCTTTTATTTGGATTAAATTCCAGTTTAATTTCTTGTTATAGGTTGCTTATTACCTTTTCTAATCTTTTTCGGACCTCATCAGCAATAGGCTGAAGTCCCTCGTTGGATACGGCCTGCATTGAGGCCACTGGGTTTACGGCCGAAACTTCTACCGTGCCATCTTCATTTTCTTCTACGATGATATTGCAGGGCAGCATCACGCCGATCTTATCTTCCGCCTGTAGCGCCTTGTGAGCAAAGTTTGGATTACAGGCACCTAGAATTTTATACTTTTTAAAATCTACATCCAGCTTCTTTTTCAGGGTATCCTTGACGTCGATTTCCGTCAACACGCCAAATCCCTCTTCTTTGAGTAAGCCGGTAACTTTTTCGATGGCTTGATCATAGGAGAGATCGACTTTCTGTGAAGTGAAATATTCCATAGTGTTTTGGTTTTAAATATTCAATTGGTTTGTGTGTTCTACTGTAACATACAACAACCTCCCTTAAAGCAACCTTAAAGTGCGCAAGAGTTAATTAAGAACTGTTGCACCCTCTTTACCGTCACGAATTCTTGTTACTCTTTCTATGGGGCAGACAAAGAGTATGCCGTCTCCTTTGTACCCCGTTTTCCCATGTTTCTTAATAATGTCGATAACTGCAGCTACATCTTCTGATTCCACTGCAATTTCAATCTTTACCACATGCGTATGCATGGCCGGAAAGTTTAGGGATCCGTGCTGATCATTAGGGTCACTAAATCGGCCTGTGCCTTCGCCTTCGAAAACAGTCATGCAGCAATGCCCTTCTTTGCGGAGTGCTGTGTAAATATCTTCCAGTAGCATGGGTCGGATGTACGCTTTGACTAATTTCATAATTACCTCGGATTTAGCGTTCAATTTTAAGGAACCGTGCATTAATAGCCACGATTACGGTACTTAGTGACATGAGCACAGCACCTAGGGCGGGGCTCAGAATAATGCCATAAGTGTATAAAACCCCTGCAGCCAATGGTATCGCAAAGGCGTTGTATCCCGTAGCCCACCACAGGTTTTGTACCATTTTCTTGTAGGTCGCTTTTGCAAGTGCAATTAGTGAAGCTACATCCTTCGGGTTACTCTGGGTGAGGATGATATCACCGGTTTCTACCGCCACATCCGAGCCAGCTCCAATGGCAATACCGACATCAGCCTGTGCTAGGGCGGGAGCGTCGTTCACCCCGTCGCCGGTCATGGCCACTTTGAGTCCGCGCTGTTGCACTTCTTTTATTTTAGCAGCTTTTTCTTCGGGCAATACTTCGGCAAAGAAATCATCCAGTCCTAACTCTTTGGCAACATATGCAGCCGTTTGCCGGTTGTCGCCGGTAAGCATAATACACTGGATACCCATGTCGTGGAGGCTTTGAATAGCCTGGCGGGAATCTTCCCGGATGTTATCACCAAGGGCGATAGCTCCTTGAAGTTGGTCGTCAATAATGACAAACACCACGGTTTTCCCCTGACTGGAAAGCTGTTCGTATTGGTCGCCAGGCAAATCGATATTGTTTTCACGCAGGTAACCCGGACTTACCACTTTAATCTGTTTGCCATCTACGCGACCTTCTATTCCTTTTCCTGTGATAGAGTTGAACTCCTTTACTTTCATCAACCCGTCAGTAGCTTTTACGATGCCACGGGCAATAGGATGTTCAGAGTTTTGCTCCAGCGAGCCGGCCAGGCTCAAGAGTTGTTCCTTATCGTCGAAGCCATTGAATGTCAGTACATCGGTTACGCCAAACTCACCATGGGTAAGTGTCCCTGTCTTATCAAAGATGATGGCTCCGAGATTGCGGGCTTCCTCAAAAGCGGTACGATTTCGGATCAGGAATCCATTTTGGGCGGCCAGGCTGGTGGATACGGCTACGACCAGTGGTACGGCCAGTCCCAGCGCATGCGGACAGGCAATCACCATCACCGTAACGGTTCGTTCCAGGGCGAATACAAAATCTTCAGTAGTAAAGAAGGTCCACGTAAAGAAGGTAAGCGCACCGGCACCTAACGCAATGATGGTCAACCAAAATGCGGCGCGATTTGCCAGGTCCTGTGTTCGGGACTTGCTTTCTTGTGCCTGCCGTACAAGATCAATGACCTGAGAGAGAAAGGAGTCTTCACCCGTCCGGTTAACTTCAATAGTAAGAGACCCTTCTCCATTGATAGATCCCCCAATCACTTCATCACCCTGCTTTTTGGAAACGGGCTTGGATTCTCCCGTCATAAGTGATTCGTTAACCGAAGATTTACCGTCAATTACCAGTCCGTCAGCCGGAATCTTTTCTCCGGGCTTGACCAGCACTTTAAATCCTTTTTTCAGCTCTTCAAGTGGTACATCTTTCGTTGATCCGTCTTCCTGAACCACGTGCGCTTCCGAGGGCATGAGTTTGGCTAGTTCTTCCAGGGCGCGGGAGGCACTCATTACCGATTTCATCTCGATATAGTGGCCAATCAACATAATATCTACCAAGGTGGCCAGCTCCCAGAAGAAAACCTGCCCTTCTACCGCAAAGACTACGAGAGTGCTATATACGTAAGCGGCCGTAATAGCAACACCGATCAGGGTCATCATTCCGGGCTGGCGTTTTTTCAGCTCATCATAGAGTCCCTTCAAAAATGGCCAGCCGCCATAAAAGAAGACAACACTGGAAAGTACGAATGAGATATAGGTATCACCGGTAAACTGGAGCGCATCCCCTAACCCCAGCAGTTCCTGAATCATGTGAGAAAGAGTCAGGATGGGTATGGTTAATGCAATGGATATCCAAAAACGTTTTAGAAAATCCGCGGCCATGTGGGCATGGTGTTCGGCATGCCCGCCGGAGTGGTTGTGTTCTTTGTGATGTTTATGCTCATTTTGTTGAGCATTTTTGTGATTAGAATGTTCCATAATACCATCCTTAAGCTATTTTTGTGTTAGCCAAAATGGACCGCAACTTTGGCTTTCAGGTATTATAGGAAGAAGAGGCTTAAATTAAGCTTAAACTAGTGTGGGTAGTAGGCATTGATATTACTTGTAACAAATAGTCTGCATAAGTCAATGTAGTCCTATTTGTAGTACTAGTCTGAGAAATTGTAGAGGTAGGAAGGAATTAAAAATACAATGTGCCCGCCGAAAATGACGGGCACATTGTTTGAAAGTACGCCCGAGAGGACTCGAACCCCTAACCTTTTGGTCCGAAGCCAAACGCTCTATCCAATTGAGCTACGGGCGCTTACGGATATTCAGTTTTTTAAAATTACAAACCAATCTAAGTAATGATCTATCCACAGTAGAAAGAGTGGATAAATCAGTATTTCCTTTCAACCAAGCCCGATTTTGTCTGATTATGTTCCGAAGTCATAATGAAATAGGCCAACATGTTGAGTATGACCCTATTTCGACTATTTTTGTACTACCGGGCGGGAAGACTGTGAAAACAGTTCATTTCTTCATTCTCTAGCTTCTGTATGTCAAAGGCAGATCAAAAGCCCCAATATAAATGAGATACATTTAACACCAAGTTGTTATAAACAATGGAAACAAAACATCCTTTCATTGTACTCTTGGTTAAATGGAATATCCTTCTCGTTTCACCAATCATTTTTTAATTTGGTTTCTACAACAGAAAGAACGAAACGTTAAAACGTCAATACCTTATCGCTTTCAGCTATCCATGTTGATAATTCTGGCATAGACCCAATTTCGACTCCCTTTACAAATTCAGCGTCTTTAATGCCCCGTGCTGATGCGCAGCTACCACAAATTTTAATCTCAGCTCCTTTGGAAACGGCGAGTTTCAGCATCCGTTCAATATTATAATAGCCATCCGGGGTATCTTGTCCGGCCATGGCGCAAGTTGCGGCATCTGCCATCAAAAAAATGCGTAGCGTGAGATCTTCCTTATAATCTTTGCCTAACTGGTTGGCGATGCGCAGGGCGTTATAGGCTTTTTCTGTTCCGTAAGGGGCGTCGTTAATAATGATTAGTATGTTCATCACTGAGAATCATTGAGTTTTTGGGAAATGAGATAGATAAAGGTGCTCTTTACTTTTGGAGATAATCCATTTGTCCGGTGGCGATCATCCAGTGATGGTGTTGATGATGCGCTCCAGCGGCCAAGAGCCCAATATAGCCCAGAGCCCTTACCTTAGGCACTTCGTTTGAATTAGCAGTGGTGCAAGTAATAGTCCATATTCCATTTTGATGCTCAGACTCCATGGTCCATCCCTGTTCTTTTTTGAGCATTATAGGATGCATGGCCAACACGCGTTTCAGAGCTACTTTGGCCCGCTCCGTAGAGGGCTTTACCTGCAGCTCAACACCTTGTTCTATAGGCTGTTTTTTGAGCACTTCTACCTCTTCGGTAAAGGCTTTCATATCCAACAGGTGCTGGCGTAGCGCTTCAAGGTTAACCTGTTCCCAATTAGTATTGGGATCCTGTTCCAAAGCCGTAATTGTCTCCTGGATAGCACCAAATATTTGATTGTCGGGAACAGAGAGCGGGGTTGAGCCGTGATGCTGGGCGTTCGTGTTATTGAAGGATAGTGCAAAGAGGAGCAATGCTACTCCTGAAAACTGTATCAATTTAGTAAAAAGCATGTCTTATTAGGTGAGTTTGAACAATAATTCCAAACTGAAATATCACGAGATAAATACAGAAAAGAAATAATCAGAATGCCACGGTCAGGAGTTGTAACCGGATTTTATTCTATTGGCGATGGTGTGCCAGATGAGTCCCACGCCAAGGAGCACGAGACCGCTAATCCAAAAGGTGGGTTCAATCCAAAAAGCCAAAAACAGACAACTGAACAAGCCAGAAGCCGGAATCCAGCCTGGCCGATAATGCCGACCGTCTGTTCACCCAGTTTGAACTCATGCATCGTTGTGTGATACCCGGCCCAGCAGCTGTTGACCGAAGCTCTGCCGCTTCTGTTAAGATAGGTTACGATATCCCCATCGGGATCCAGCAGGCAGATTGCCGGGATTTCGCACTGCGGCAGGGATTTCTGCCGGCGGGCTTCCCGCAGCAGGTTTCCGGTTTGAAGATTGATTCTTCCTCGTAATCCTGTTTGTCGAAAAGTAGATTCTCACTCATTGTGTTTGGTTGCTTTGATGACGACAAAACTTCCTTCTCCATATCCCGGTTTGGGCTGTTCCACCTGTTCGGGCTCCGGGCTAAAAAGCGTCTGACGGAACTCGATGTCGGTAAAACCCGCCTTCCTGAGGTGGGCTGCTGTCTGTTCTGGGGTGTGAAAAGTGGCCTGGCTATAGGCACTCCCGGATTTCTTTGTATTTCGATAATGTTTGGCAATGGCCCCGTTTTTGTCCAGCATGCCGATCACCAGACGTCCGCTGGGCTTCAGGACGCGATGGGCCTCCCGGTAGGCGGCCTCCAGGTCATCCAGGAAACAATCGACGGTGACCATCATGGCAAAGTCGAACGATTCGTCGGCAAAGGGGAGCTCCTCGGCTTGGGCTATTTGTGCCTGGATGCCTTTATTTCGGGCCAGCTCCGCCATATTGGGAGCCGGATCGATTCCAGTAGTGATCCCCAGCTCATCGGCAAACCGCCCGGTTCCGGTACCGATATCCAGGCCCTTGTCCTTGGTGGGGATGAACAGCCGCAGGGCCTCCAGTTCCGACCAGTAGAGCACCGGGTTGGCGTCAAACCAGGCGTCATATTCTTCAGCGATGTCGTTAAAGGGATTCTTGCTCATATTCCTATTATTAAGCGTTTTAGTGTTACCCTACCGCACAGCGGTTGGCCCCGGCTTCCAGCTGTTCGAGATCGTGCCCGCCGTGGCTGCCTTTCCGGTTCAGGCTGCTGATCGTCGGTAGTTGGCGGGTGTAGGTGGAATGCGGGACACAATTTCCTGCAGAAATTGCTCCTTTGAAAGCCCGAGCAGGTCAAGGCTGCCGGATAGCTCCCCGATTGTAGCGAAAATTACCGGCTCACCTATTCGGACCGATCGGGCAATATTGGCGGGAAGCACCCGCATGCCATCGTCCAGGGACAACAGTTTCTGTAAAGAGTCATACAACTGCTCCGCTTTACGCATCGCCTGCTGCCGATCGGCCTTCAGGTCGGGACGTCCCACCCATCGGTAAACAGGGTGTCGCCGGTAAACACGGCTTCCCCTCCGATCAAAAAGCTTAGGCTTTCGGGGGGTATGGCCCGGCGTGTGGAGGGCCTTTACCATAGTGTTGCCAAATGTGATTTCCTCCTGATCCTCCAATGGTGTAAACGGGAATTCCGTCTTGGCTCCTCGGTACAGCAGGTAATCGGCCCCGGCAGCCTCGGCCAGCTCGCGGCTGCGTGAGACATAGTTGGCATGCAGGTGCGTGTCCATTACATGTCGGATCGTCCACCGGTTATCTTGGGCCAGGTCCATATAGATCTCAGGGTCCAAAGAGGCGTCGATGACCACGGCCTCATCACCAGAACCGATGATATAGGAAAGGCATCCTTTGGCGACACGCCGTACCTGTATGATCGTCAGATCCTCGTGTGGGGTCCACTCGACGCTGTCCCGGGCGAAGTTCCAGGCTTTCATGCCGCCCATCCAGGGAGTAGGGTTCCAGTCCTTTTTCGAGGAGTTGCCTTCCGGCCGAAAGGCTGGTTTTCCCGGCCCCGCAGACCGTAACAATCGGGCGGTCCTCGGGCAGGTCAAAGTGTTCCAGGGTTTTTGAGTGTCCGGATTTCAATTCGTTGTAAATATCCAGGTGCCGGCTTTCAGGAATCGACCAGTCCTTGCGTTCGGATTCCGGGCGGACATCCAAAATATACACATTGTTCTTGTTTTGGAGCCATTTTGCCAGTTGGGCGGGCGTTATCAGAAGATCTTGCTCGGTGGTTATACTAGCTGATTTCATAATGGTCATTTTGTTTTTCGTTTTATTATTGCTGAAAACGGGATAAACGATACAGGGTTAAAAGCTCCAGCCGATCCCAACCGTGCCCCAAGGCATAAAGGAATCACTTTCAAAAATTTCATTAGCGATCTCGATATCCTTAACATTGAGCGTGTATCCTAATCCTATTACCGGACTCAGGTAGAAATTGCCAAGCCCGATATTCCAATGATATCCGCCACGGAGCCCCACGGAGTACCCGGTATAGGTGGTACTTTCACCGGTAGATTGTAGCGTAATGTTAGCCTGTGCTATTCCAAACTCAGGCCCGATATAAAATCCATCGGTCCCGGTAATGAACCGTTCAGCCTGCATAATTACTCCTTTGAGTGCCGTGGAAAATCCTTCGTTACCGTGTTGTGATTCAGGAACGCTGAGCTCGCCATAGGCTTCTATGCTATAGGTCCACGGTCCATACTGGTAACTCCCGGTTATTCCCACCCCACCGAGGATATAGGCCACCGGTTCGGTTTCTATGCTGAACCGTTGGATCTTGTCCTGGGCGCTAATGGGTTGGGTTGCTAATGCAATCAATGCGAAAACGAGCGCTGTGGTTAGTGATCTCACAATTGCAAGAGTTTAGAATTCGTCTTTCTACTCATTGTTCGAATATTCAATCGGAAGCTCTTCAAGCATCCATTCAGGATATCCTTCATCAAGTCTTTTGGCCTGAAATCCTTTTTCCCGGAGTAGCTCGACCGCATCATCGGCAAACACGCAAAATGGTCCACGGCAATAGGCTACGATCTCCTGATCATCAGGTAGATCGTCTATCTTTTCTGAAAGCTGGTCGACCGGAACATTCAGGGCCCCCGCGATATGGCCTTCCCGGAATTCGGACTCCGGGCGCACGTCAATAACCGTAATGTCCCCGCGTTTCATCTTTTCGGCCAGTTCCTCGCTCGACAGCGTTTCAAGGGATTGGCGTGACTCCCGGAACTGTCGAAGCACCCGCTCAACTTCAGCTACCCGTTCGATTCCCAGATCTCGTAACGCCTTCCACGCCTTATATACACTTTTACCGGCCAGCCCGTAGTACACGTGATTGCCCTCGCGTTGGGTATTAACTAGTTGGGCCTGTTTAAGCACCTGCAGGTGCTGGGAGGCATTCGCCCCGGAGATGGCGGTTTCCTCGGCAATCTCGGCTACCGAGAACCGCCCCTGGGCCAGAAGCTCCAGGATCTCCAGGCGGTGGGGGTTCGACATCGCCTTCACAATGTTGGCCAGTTGCTGATAGACTTTGTTTTTAAAGGTCCGTTTTTCCATATCGCTGTGTTGGTTTTCCTGAATGATGAATCGTCAAAATAACAAGCACTATTCAACTAATCAATAAAACTATTGAATAGTTGTTTAAAATCTGTTATCATTTGGATAAATTGAAATTTTGATCCCTAACACGCTATCGATATGAGCAGCCGACCACCCATCGCTTGTGACCTTTCAGCAATTGATGATAGCGAGCTTCAGGACCACCGCGAGAACGGTCAGGCAGTCTTCAAGGCAATCAGTGAAATAAAAGAACTCGATAATGGATATGCATTAAGGCTTTCGGCCAATACCGATCTGATTAGCCGGGCTTGTGCTTTTATCGCCCGGGAACGAATGTACTGCCCGTTCTTCGAATTCACGTTAACAATTCCGCCGGATCATGATCCGGTGTGGCTGAAGCTCACCGGGCGGGAAGGCGTGAAGCCATATATAAAGGAAGCCCTGCTGCCCAAGCTAGATGCGCCTGTAACCAATAGTTCTATAGGTCGAAATGCTATGAATGCTATTGATCCAGATACAAAAGTGGCTGACCTGGTAGCACAGCATCCCCATACGTGGGAAGTATTCAAAAGTCACGGGTGCCCGGACATGCGCCGGGGATTCTTCTCGCTGATGGCCCGCATCATGAGCATCCGCAATGCAGCCCGTATTCACAGGATTCCGCTGGATGAGCTGGTGGCAGATCTGGAAGCCGCTGTATCGGAGAACCGACATCAAATAACTGATAACCCATAACCAAACACCATTATGCAATCGTTACTCGCAGCGCTGCAACAATCGCAAGTTATTGCCATGCTGGCAGGACTGCTCCTGCTGTTTTTATGGGAGAGCCTGCACCCGTTTTACGATCACTTCCATGGCTCGTTCAAAGACCGGGGCAAACACGCGGTGCGCAACCTGATTATGGGGGCGTTCAATTCGGCCCTGATAGCCCTCGTTTTTGTAGGACTCTGGTTTGCCGCCTCCGTCTGGGCCGACCAGTACCGGTTTGGACTGATGCACTGGCTGCAGGATGGGATCGGTCTTCCCGGGTGGGCCCACGCCGTTGGCTCAGTGCTGCTGTTTGACGGCTGGAGCTACGCCTGGCACCGCATGAACCACGAGGTCCCGTTCTTCTGGCGGTTCCACCGGGTCCACCACTCCGATCCCAACATGGACGTGACCACCGCCAACCGGTTTCATATCGGGGAGATCTTCTTCTCCTCGCTGTTTCGCATTCCGCTGATCGCGCTGTTGGGCATCTACCTGTGGGAGCTGGTACTATATGAGACGCTGATGTTTGCCGTAGTCCAGTTTCATCACTCCGATATTAATATCCCAGTGAAGGTGGATCGCGCCCTGCGGGCCGTCATCGTCTCCCCCAATATGCACCGGGTGCATCACTCCCGCTGGCAGCCGGAGACCGATTCCAACTACAGCTCCCTGTTTTCGTTCTGGGACCGGCTGGCCCGCACCTTCCGGCTGAATCCCAACCCGAAAAGCATTCGTCTGGGGCTGGATGAGTTTGACCACCAGGAGGATCAGACCGTGGGAGGCATGCTGAAAACACCGGCTGCGAAACAGCGCAGAGAATGAATCAGGTAAAACTGACTTTTAAAACAATAGAAGTCTAATTCAAATCTATTTTGTCATGTTTTCAACCATAAAAAATTATTTGGCGAATCAGGCCCGAAAACCGACCGGGTGGTTTGGCCGCCTTATGGCCCCGCTGGTGTTTAATCATGAGAACAAACATATGGAGGATTTTGGGCTGGACCTAATGGATCCAACGGGAGATGAGAATATACTAGAAATCGGTTTCGGACAGGGTCGCCTACTTTCCCGGCTCCTGCCACAAATTACAAGCGGCAAGGTACATGGAATTGACATTTCCGGGCAAATGGTGCAGGTAACGGCCAATCGGAACGGGGGATGGATTGCAGACGGAAAGCTGGAGCTCAAACAAGCCTCCATTGCCGATATTCCCTATACCGACAACCACTTTGACAAGGTCTTCACCTGCAATACCATCTATTTCTGGCCCAATCCTAAGGAGAATATCAGGGAAGTGAGGCGCGTACTTCATCCGAATGGAGAATTCTACTGCACCTTTCGTGACAGGAACCTAATGGAGAGTAAAGGCTCTGCTGTCACCGAAAACCGGGAGGTATTTCAGAACCTCTACCGAAAGGATCAGGTAGCCGCATTGTTTGAAGAAAAAGAATTTAATGAACCCGAGCTGCACTCCCAGTCCAAAGGGGGCGAAACTTACCATGTGATGTTAGGCACCGCCTAATCGATCAGTCCGGAATTTATTCTATCCGGGAGACAACATTTTCGGCAACATACTGCTTGACCTCCTCGTCTCCGGTCAAATGAAGCCAGACAAAACCATGATCAGGCATAACTTCAATAGTGAAATGGAAGAACGGGCAACACAACCGCTCGCGGGCAACAAAGGCTCCGGCCCGTTCAACGGTGGCCGTTTCAGCAGGAAGGCCAAATGCGTATCCGTTAGGTAACTCTTTAATCTTCTCGACAGAGCTAAACAGGTGTTTCCCATTTTCTTTATGTAGTGTTCGCTCATCATCGTTGATGGCCGTGAGATCACAAGCTAATGGTCGGTTGTCAGACATAGCAAAGAACAGATTTAAATTAATAGGTCATTTCCTTTTGAGTCGGGCAAGTCCCCAGCCCAGCGTGCCTCCGTAGATCAGGTGCAGCACAAGAGTAGCCACGGCAATTTTGGGGGTGATGGTAGAACCGAAAACGCCCCAGCCGAGCAGCGGAAGCACGACCAGTTCCATGATCAGCCATAGCATCACGCCCCAGCCCAATCCGTGCCAGATCGTTCCATTTTCTTTTTTCCAGTTAAACAGTACCGCTCCCCATAACCCACCGTATCCGAAGTGCGTGATGATAGCAAATCCAATAATTACTGGTTGGGGTGCGTTCCCTAACAGTTCCTTGGCAATAGCTGCGGGTATGGGTTCCGGGATCGGGCTCAGTCCGCTACTCATGCCGATAAGCATAATAACAGACATCAACAACGTTCCGAGCAGGCCGTATAGGGTTCCTCTTCTGACAAATTGATTCTCCAACAAAGAAGACATAATAAATACTATTATTGTTTAATTATTTTTAAACAGTTAAACATATAGACTTTTAGCTAGGTATTCAAGCTTTACAGATTGGGAACATCTCCTTTATCCTCCCCGAGGCCAGTACATCATGATTGCCACACCCACCAGTGCAAACAGGGCCCCGATCAGATCATAGGTATCGGGTTTTATGCCGTCCACTTTTCCAGCCCCAGAGCATCGATAATATGATAAAAACGCCATCATAGGCGGCATAAACTCGGCCAAAGTGAGCGGGCTGAAGTGTGGGCATAAAGCCGTAAAGGGCGAGCACGACCATGCCGGAAACACCATAGAGCCAACTTTTGCTATCTCTGAGCCAGATCCATACGAGGTAGCCACCACCGATTTCAAGAAGTCCCGCCAGGACAAAATAGAAGATGGATTTCAGATAGATCATATTGGATTGTTTAAGCAATTTAAAACTGTTAAACTTGTGGTAAAGGATAATCAATTTATTGCCATGAGCAAATCACTTGATGTTGCTTTTAAAGCGTTGGGACATCCCAAACGACTTGCGATTCTCAAGCGACTGATTCGTCGCGTACACACTTGTTGCGTAGTAAACAAGGAAGAGGATTGTTGCCTAGAAGAGCCAACCTGCGACTTTGGAGAACTAAAAGAGGATCTGGGGATCTCCAAGTCCTCGCTATCACTTCATTTGAAGGAACTCCGCCATGCTGGATTGGTGGAAAAAATCAAAGATGGTCGGAAAGTAGCCCTTCAGGTAAATCCCGAAAAATTAGAGGAGCTTAAAGATTTTTTTGAAATATCTATTGATCAACAAACAAGACAATGGATGGTGGAGAATAATTAAGTTTTGGGGCCTGTATTAAACTCTCGGGTAAGGGAATTTCACATAAAAAAAGGGCAGCTCTGAATAAACAAAGCGGCCCTTTTAGTCTATAAAGTTAAGTCAAGCTACCCAAACAGTTTATTGAATACCTTCCGAATAAATCCGCCTACCCGTACCAATATTCTACCGCCAAACTGATCAATCACGATCCGTAGTTCTTGGAGAAACAGATCCAGCAGGCACTCCTTTTCTTCCGGAGACAACTTGCTTCCCTCCTCACTTTTGGCATCAGTGTACTGAGCGTAGAGACGGAATATGTTTTGAGCTTTTTCAAACAGGGCCCGGATTTGAACCGATGCCGACAGGTGCTCCACTGCCCTAAGTTTAAAAGTGTTCTATGGGCGTACTACCAATACAGGAAAAATGGCTAATCTTGGAAAATCTTTTATGCCGTAAGACAGCAAGACAAAAGAAAACCCCGTCAAAAAATGACGGGGTTTTAATGCAAGTACGCCCGGGAAGACTCGAACTCCCAACCTTTTGGTCCGAAGCCAAACGCTCTATCCAATTGAGCTACGGGCGCAAGAGTATTTTTATAGTATTGTTCTTCTTCAAATTCAGAGAATGACAAAGGTAAGGAATAATTCACTTTTGTTCATTCCCTAATTTCTAAATACTTCTGCTTATTTTCCCGGGGTTTCATATAAAAGGATAAACGACAGGTAATTGTTTTTGGTTATAAAGAACGGAGTAAGAGCAGCTATCTGGATATCAACAGCAATAACAAAAAATAAAATGGGATTGTGATTATGGATACGAAACCGATAACACGACTTTTTCTGGTGTTGGCCGTAGTGTTGCTTACGGTCAGTTGCGGGGCTGAAAAGAAGGATTTTATTGACCGAATGGAGATAGAGCATGAGGACGATAAGCCGGTACAAAATGCCTCCGCCAACTATACTTCTGTGGTAGAGGTAACTACCGAGAACGTGCAATATGCAACAGTGGATGGCAACGATGTGACCGGGTACCTGGCTCAACCGGAGAACGCCGGGGGAGAATTGCCGGGATTGATTGTCATTCATGAGTGGTGGGGCCTTAACGACAACATTCGCATGATGACCCGCCGGCTGGCCGAGCAGGGCTACAAGGCCCTGGCTGTAGACCTGTATAATGGAGAATCAGCCGATACCCCCGAAAAAGCGGGGAACCTGGCACGCAAGGCCGGAGAAAACCCAGAGCTGGGGATATCAAATTTGAATCAGGCCTATGCCTACCTGACCGATCAGCAAAATGCTACGAATATCGGAACCATCGGCTGGTGTTTTGGTGGTGGATGGTCGCTGCGAACGGCCCTGGCGCTTCCTGAAAAAGTGGATGCAACGGTGATCTATTATGGTCGCCTCGTTACCGATACCAAAAAGCTTAAGAAACTGCAGATGCCGATACTTGGAATTTTTGGAGCCGAAGATAGCGGCATCCCACCCAAAGAAGTCAAGAAGTTCGAATCTGCACTGGATGAGGTGGGAGTAACCAATTCAATTCATATTTACGACGGAGCCGGACACGCCTTTGCTAACCCTTCGGGCGATCGATATGTGAAAAAGGCCGCCGAGGATGCCTGGAAGAAAACAACATCTTTTTTTGAGAAGCACCTGAAATAGAGTCGAAATTTATCAGTAATCAGCGTCCGGGGATATGAATTAACTCGTGAGTTGTCTCCCGGGGGCTATAGGCTGATTAATAAAATAATCTTTGGAAATTCAGTTTAAGATATGTCACACATTATCAAAATTAAAGAGGTGGAGCAGCTGACACACGACGTCAGGAGATTTACTACCGAAAAGCCTGATGGATATAAATTTGAGCCGGGTCAGGCCACTGAGGTTTCGGTAAACAAAGAGGGATGGAAAGAGGAAAAACGTCCCTTTACATTTACTTCGCTGAATGAGGACCCAAAACTGGAGTTTACAATCAAGATTTATGAAGACCATGACGGGGTGACCGAACAGATCGGTAAACTTGAGGCGGGAGATGAATTTATTATCGGTGATCCCTGGGGTACTATCCAGTACAAAGGTGCCGGGGTTTTTATTGCCGGCGGAGCTGGAGTTACTCCATTTATAGCGATTTTGAGGGATCGGTATAAAAAGGGTGAAATTGAGGGAAACAAGCTAATTTTTTCCAACAAGACTGACCGGGATATCATCCTTCAAGAAGAGTTTGAGGAAATATTGGGTGATAATTTCATTAACGTGATTACCTACGAGCCCACCGACGATTACATATTCCTTGACGGATTTATCGACAAAGAGTTTTTAGAGGAGCATATTACTGATTTTAACCAGCCGTTCTATATCTGTGGACCCATGCCGTTTAATATGGCGATGATGGATTATCTGGAAGAGCTCGGCGCCGATCCAGATGCCCTGGTGTTTGAGGAATAGCTTGAATCATGTGCGACGCACTTTGGAAGTGCGTCGCACATAGATTGGTAATTACAGCGGCTTCCGATCTTCCCAGTCGCCACGGTAGGCAAATTCGTCGATGGAATATCGGTTCCGGTTGCCACTGCTGGCATCCTCTCCGAGGTAACCAAGCGCAATGCCTGTAAAGGGTTCATAGCCTTCCGGTATGTTGAACTCTTTTCGGGCTTTCTCCAGATCTATACCCGCCATCTGGTGCAAGTACAGCTCGTGGCTCGTGGCTTCAAAAGTGAGGTGAGCCACAGCCTGCCCTAAGTCATGCTCCGCGGCGCGGTTTGCAGAACCGTTGCGTGAAAAGTCTGTTTTTATCACTGTGAGTATCAGTACCGGGGCTTCCTGTGCCCATCGCCTGTTTCCGGCATTAAGAACGTTCAGCAGGCTTTCATACTCATCCGGATTTTCTCTGGTGGCCACGATAAAACGCCACGGCTGCTCATTGTAGGATGAGGGAGCCCAGCGTGCGGCATCAAAAAGCTGTCGCAACAGCTCTGGTTTCACCGTTTTGTCAGAAAAGGAACGGGGACTCCACCGCTGCCTGATAAGTTCATGGACAGGGTAATTAGTGTCTGCATTTTTGGGATGGTCGAGTGCGTCAGTGCTCATTAAATATATTATTCAATTTAATGTTAAACTAAATAACAGATCGGATTGGTACATAGTTCCAAGTAATTTGAGGTTTTTATTTATGATAAATTAAAAGTTGTTTCAACAATAATGTTTCACTCTACCACTCCCGACTCAAATTTGAAGCTTTCCTCAAGGATTGATATCCTGTTGGTTCGTGTTATAAAGGGTAGAAATCAGAATAAAAATGGAAGAACAAATATAATGAAACTAGTAGACCCTTCAGGAAATGAAGTAACCAGTAAACAGAACGAAAATGCCCAGGAGCTAGAGAAGCAGGTATCCAAAAAGGTAGAAAAGATGCTGGAGCCAATTTTGAACAAGGTCAAGCTTTCCGGCGCCCAGGTACCACAGCAGCAGCTTGTTCAACTGAGTTCGATGGCCCACCAGATGTTGTTTAATCGTATGATCTACAATCTGATCCAAAAAGTGGGTATAGAGGATATCGATGAACTGTTAGCCGATGACGATGTAGAAGAACTAAAAACAGAGTTGAGTAACCAGATTCAGATGGTTGATCAGGCAGATCTTCAGGATAAGATGAAACAGGCTCAACAAAAGCAGGAACAGGACAAGCCGGAAGAATAAATATCAACTGATACTCGCGAGACTTTTTCAGGCCTGCATCCAATATGGATGTGGGCTTTTTTATTTGCAAGGTGATTAAGGGAGATCAGATAGAATAGATCGGCTAATTAAATTCGGGGATACAAAATAAGGTGGGAAATTAGAAAAACCCGACTACTCGTCAGGCCTTTTTGAATCAACTATTATTAATATAAGAGGTATACCCTATACAGATCAACTCTTTTTTGTTTTAGTCGGATAATATGCAAGTAACGTATAATTAACCTGTTTTTATGTATGGTTTAAAGGTGATCTATTTAGTCCGGTTGTATTCAGTTGGTCCCCAAAAAAAGCATTGTTTTATACTATTTGTGCCAAAATCATTCAGATCTGTAGGAGTGCTGGGTTGATGACATTGAGATGCCTCAACTATAATAAGTTTTGTTAGCAGGTATACTAACCGTCGTAAGCTTTAAAGTCGTGTCAAAAAATTATTAGTGAAAGAGGATAGAAGTTAGAAAAAAGAGAAGAGTGATGAGTTTGTGCGTTAGAAAGGTAGTAAATAGAAAAAGGTCCGTAGTCGAACCTCTTTTTTTCAATCAACTGTTATTAATATACAGGAGTTATCCTATGTGGATCAATCAAAATTTTATTTACCCAATTAATGTGTAACTAATATAAATTCATAACAGACTAACAGTTGTGTAAAGATGAATTTTATAGGCAAAAACTGCGTCTGGTTTTGTTATTTAAAAAGGATAAATCAGTGGATGATGTGCCCGGAATGAAAATAAAACCCAAGGTGGAAAGGTAACACAGGTTTAAGGGAGACAATTATAAGATAAGCATAGCATCCCCGAAAGAGTAGAACCGGTATTCCTCCTCAATGGCGTGGCGATATACCCGATGCATCTCCTCGAAACCCATAAAGGCGGCAACCAGCATCAAAAGTGTACTCTTCGGCAGGTGGAAATTGGTGATCAGAGAGTCGACAGCCTTAAAACGATAACCGGGCCGTATAAAGATATCAGTCTCTTTGGTCTCGGGACTGAAGGTACGCTGGCTGTCTGCATTTGATTCCAGCACTCTAATGCTTGTAGTACCGATCGCGGTAATATGAGTAGTATCATTTAGTTTTTCTGCGGTTTGTTCATCTATCTCATACCACTCACTGTGCATGTTGTGTTCGTCAATATCCTCCGTCTTTATCGGGGCAAATGTACCCAGTCCTACATGCAGGGTTACCTCCGTCCAGGTAATCTTCGATTCAGTAATCTTGTCAACCAGTTGATCCGTAAAATGAAGTCCGGCTGTAGGTGCTGCCTTGCTGCCGGGATCGCGGGCATATACCGTCTGGTACTCTTCCGATAGCTCCTCGTTCTGCTCAATGTAGGGAGGAAACGGTGTATACTTATAAGCTTCATAGATCGGGTCACTAAGACCGGGTAACAACCGGAGTGTGCGTATTCCCTCATCATCAACAGCGATTACTTCGGCAGAGATTTGCTCGGTAAGGTGAATATTTTTACCCTCTTTAAACTTTTTTCCCGGACGTACCATTGCCCGAATGGTCGTTGGATTGAGTGTTTCAAGGATAAAGATCTCCTTACTTCCGTCATCAAACAGTAAACGACATTTCTCCACTTTGCTATTATTAACAACCAGGGTGGTATCGTCGGGCAGGTACTCAAGGATATTATAAAAGTAGTCGTCAGTAATACTCTGTTGCTTCCTGTCGTACACAAGCAGCCGGGCATGGTCGCGTGGATCGGCCGGTTCCTGGGCAATCAGTTTTTCAGGGAGCTCATAATCAAAATCCGAGAGGGTATAACTCATTGTAAATAGTAAGGGATCAGAAATCTTAGTACAGTTCCGTGTTTAACACGGCGTAAGGTAAGGACAGCCAGTCAGAATAGAAATGAAATTCATTGAAGTAAATTCGAAGGCAGCAGACTGGGTGAAAAAAGTCGACAAAATTGAAAAGCCAAAAATAAATTTGGAGGTGTAATCCTGAAAAAGGATTTAATTTGTCACTCATCAAAAGGGAGTTCCAGCTGTTTGAAAATACCCTCCTCACTGAGATTCAGATTCGACAGCGTAATTCCCAGTAGTCGGACTTTTCGTTTCCCGGCCTGCGTCTGTTCCAGTAGTATCTTTGCGGCTTCGGCAATATCTTTTGCGGAATTAATGTAATGGTCAAATGAGGTGCTTCGGGTGATCGTCTCAAAATCCTGGTAGCGCACTTTAATGGTCACGGTTTTGCCGGCGGCATCTTTCTTTTTCATGCTGGAGGCGACTTTTTCGGCCAGCTCATCAAAAAAATTGTTAATCCAGTTGATGTCGTCTACATCCTCTGAGAATGTACGTTCTTTCCCGATCGATTTGCGAATGCGATCTGGCTTAACCTCCCGGTGGTCGATGCCGCGCACAATACGGTAGTAGAAGCGACCGGTTTTGCCGAAGTGTTCTACCAGCTCTATCTCCGACAGTTCTTTAAGATCGGCCCCGGTACGGATGCCAAGGGTGTGCATCTTTTTTTCGGTGGCATCTCCTATTCCAAAAAATTCTCCGATGTCAAGCTGTTCCAGAAACTCAGGGGCTTCCTCCGGGGTAATTACGGCCAGTCCATCAGGCTTGTCAAGGTCGGAGGCTATCTTTGCCAAAAATTTGTTGTAGGAAACACCTGCAGAAGCATTCAGGCGGGTTTCCTTTTTAATCTCCCGGCGTATCTTTCTGGCAATCAGGGTTCCGGAGGGGATACCCGGATAGA
>JBEPXS010000015.1:0-19542 GCA_041641755.1 Balneolaceae bacterium | reverse complement strand
ACGACGCTCTTCCGATCTCCCCTCAGTTCTCGGACAACAATCCCTGACCTGTCCAAAAAGTACTCAGGAGATCTTGATGCCATTATACTTAAAGCAATCAGAAAGCAGGCCGAAAATCGTTACAGGGTAGCTAATGAATTTTTGGACGATCTAAGTAACTACCAGCAGGGGCTGCCGGTCTCGGCCAAAGAGGGTACTGTTCAATACCGGACTCTAAAATTTTTAAAACGACACAGGCAGGGAGTAGTCGTTGCAGCCGGCATTTTGCTACTCATCATTGGATTTACCGGCTTTTATACCTGGCGAATTACGCAAGAACGCAACCAGGCGAAGTTTGAAGCGGAACGGGCCCACCAAATAAAAGAGTTCATGCTGGATATGTTCGACCGGAGTAATCCTGACATGGCCAATTATTCCGGCAGAAAACAATCAACGACCGAACTGCTAATTTCCGGTATACAAAAAGTGGAAGAGGAGTTAAGCAGTCGCCCGGAAATGTATATCGAAATGCTGGCCTCCATTGGTGATGCACTCTCGAATATCGATGAGTTTGAAAAGGCGGACCAAGCCTTAACCAAAGCCTTATCCAGAAGTAGGCAGTTCTATGGAACCAACAGTCCCCAAACCGCAAGCATCTTAAGCGACTTGGCCAACTATAATCACGAAGTCCAGCAGTATAAAGAAGCAGAAAACTATATCCTTGAAGCGCTGGCTATAGATTCAACGATAAACGGCGAGCATTCTGAATCGCTTTCCGATAAAATTTCCATCTATGCATCCAACCAGTTTCTTCAGTCAAATTATCACAGGTCCAGACAACTATTTCTGGAAGCAGATAGCCTTGACAAACTATTTGGAAAAACCCAGTCCCCCGGCTACTATACAATGCTTGCCAACCTGGGCGAAACGGAACTATTCCTGGGAGAATACAAACAAGCGGAGAACCGCTTTTTACAGGCGCTCAACTTCTACACAAGCTACTATGACAGCTTGCATGTGAATATTACGATGACTCAATATCGCCTAGGGATGCTGCATCACTATAGGAGTGAATACAAAAAAGCGGAGGGCCACCTGCTTAAATCACTGGATGGATACAAAACGTTGTATGGGGAGAACAGTTCCCAACTGAGTGCCAACTATGCTATGCTGGCTCGCACCTACCGGCTGCTGGGAGATTTGGATCAAGCCCATCACTATGCCCAAGAGGATGCGGACCTAACAAAAACACTATTCGGTGACACCAGCGCCATGTATGCCAAAAGCCTCAATAACCTGGCGATGATGCAGAAGGCCCTGGGCGAACTTGAGGCTGCTAAAAAAAACTATGAACAATCCCTGAATTTATATAAAAAGCATCTTGATGATGATAACCCCGACCTGGCGATGCCGCTTTATAACCTGGCAGATGTTCTGATGGACCTGGGAAATTATGGCCGCTCCCATGAGCTCATAAAACGTGTAGTTGAGATAGACAAGGCCAGCCTGGGGCCACGACATCCAGAAGTGGGGATTGACCTAAATAAAATGGGTGCTATCCTGACAAAAGCTGAGCGGTTTGCCCATGCAGACTCAGTTTTCGCCGAGGCAGAGGACATCTTCCTCGAAGAATTTCCGGACAACCATTACCGCATTGGGGAATATCTTGTTAACTATGGGAAATTAAAGGTCAGACAACAAAAATATAACGAAGCTTGCACCTATTTCAAGAAAGCGATCAAGGTGTTCAAAGCTAATTTTGACGATGATAACAGGCGTATTACAGAGGCCAAGGCATATTTAAAGAAGAGCCAACAGGCAGTAGTAAGTAGTGCAAATCAGTAGATAAAACTAGTTATACTACCCGACTATTTACATATTTAGTTACTTGCTATAAGTTTTTAATTGCGTAGGCTGTAAAAATCGACTTAATCGGGGTCACATGAAAACCAAATCAGAAGTCACAAGACTGCTTCTCGAAATAAAGGAAGGATCGAAAGAAGCATATGAGCAATTATTTCCGTTTGTTTACGATGAGCTCAAGCGGGTGGCCTACTCCAAACTTCAAAAAGAGCGCGATGACATCACCCTGACGGAAACCGGTCTGGTACATGAGGTATATCTAAAAATGATAGATCAGACCAAGATTAAAGCCGAGGACAAAAATCATTTTATGGCAATTTCGGCCCGATGCATGAGGCAGATACTGGTAGATCATGCCCGAAAAAAGAAAGCCGAAAAACGGGGAGGTGACCAACAGGATGTAACCTACGTTGACGAACTACTTAAAGCTCGACACGAAGCAGATGAGTTGATCGATCTGGACGCAAAGCTTGATGAGCTGGCAGAACTGGACCAGCGCCTGGCGGATGTGGTGGTATTGCGTTTTTTTGGACAAATGACGGTTTCTGCAACTGCTGATGCGTTAGAAATTTCGGAAAGAACGGTAAAACGTGACTGGGCAAAAGCACGGGGTTGGTTGTACAAAGAGATTAAAGGTTAATCATACATTTCTACTATTATGGGTCAACAGCATTGGGAGAAAATAAATAATATAGTAGATACCGCGCTTGAACTGGAAAAGGAAGAACGAAAGCGCTACATCAACAAAGAATGTAAGGACGATCCGGAGCTTAAGTCTGAAGTGACCAGATTACTGGAATCCATTCAAGAATCCGAGGCTGAAGAGTTCCTTGAGGGAAAGGAATCATATCCGCAAAACCTGGTTTCAGAACTTTCAAAGACTTTTGAGAAATCAGAGACCAGCTCTTCATTGGTTGGCCAAAACATAGATAATTTTAAAATTCTCGAAGTAGTTGGTCACGGTGGAATGGGATCCGTATTCCTTGCAGAGCGAGCCGATAAAGCCTACGACCAAACCGTAGCTATTAAAGTGCTTCGCCGCGGCATGGATACGCCTTCTAATATTTTGCGATTTAAACGTGAACGTAACATCCTGGCTAAACTTGAACATCCCAACATCTCACGACTGCTGGATGGTGGAATGACAAACGAGGGATTGCCCTATCTTGTGATGGAATATGTTAAAGGGACTCCCTTAATCACATACTGCGACACCAATAATCTCACGATAGAGCAGCGCCTCGATCTTTTTAAATTAGTCTGCCAGGCGGTTCAACATGCCCATAACAATGCAGTTATCCACCGAGATCTTAAACCTTCTAATATCCTGGTAACAGAAGACGGCAAAGTAAAAATTTTGGACTTTGGTATAGCCAAATTGCTGGAACCAGAAGAAGTCAGCGAGAATCTTTTTCAGACACGAACCGGAGCACGCATGCTTACAATGGGCTATGCTGCCCCTGAACAGGTTGAGGGCGAAGCCGTTACCACCGCTACCGACACCTATGCTCTTGGAATTCTGTTGTACAAACTTTTGACCGGCGTTCATCCTTTCGATCTGGAAAAGAAAAACGTTACAGAAATAGAGAGACTAATCCGTAAAAAGACGCCTACAAAACCCTCGACTAAATTGGGAGAATTACCCAAATCAAAGCAACAGCAAATTGCGGAGCAACATAACTCAACACCATCTGTCCTGCAAAATGCCCTAAAGGGCGATCTGGATGCTATTGTGATGAAGGCTTTACGTAAAGAACGGAAGAAGCGCTATAACTCGACCGATCAGTTGCTGGAAGATCTGCGACGACGGAAACAAAACCTGCCTATTATTGCCCGTGAGGACACTATTCGGTATAAAACGTCAAAATTTATCCGGCGCCATAAAGCCGGACTTTCGGCGGCAGCAGGTTTCGCACTTCTTATCATCAGCTTTTTTGCTTTTTACACCTGGCAAATTACGGATGAAAGAAATCAGGCGCGCAGGGCAGCTCAAAAAGCAGAAGCAGTTACCTCTTATTTAACTGATCTGCTTAGCAGATCCAATCCCTATCTTGAAGAAAAAAATGTTGGATTAGATGTTACCCTTGGCTCAGTCCTTCAATATGGACACAAAACAATCGACCAGGAATTTGAAAATCAACCTGTAGTAAAAGCCAAAGTTAAAACAGTCATTGGTCAGGTATATAGTCAGCTGGGCGAATTCGGCAAGGCTGAATCCCTTTTGACTGAAGCATACCAGATTCATAAGGGACTAAAGTCAAAGGCGATGATTGACCAGGCGAATACTACAAAAACACTGGCGTTCATGTACCAGGACAAAGGCAATTACGATAGAGCTGAAACTTTACTGCAAGAAACAATTCAAACGCTTCAGACAACAAAAAAAGGACTTATCACAGAAGAAGCGGCTTCGAGCATAGCAAGGCTTGGAAACCTCAGCTGGTTTAACAAAGGCCAATTTAAAACGGCTGATTCTTTACTGACAAAAGCATTGGAAATTGAACAGCAGATTCATTCCGGCAACCATCTGCATATCGCAACACGGTATAACGATCTGGCTACGATGAATCATGCCCAGGGCAAGTTATCCATAGCTGACTCCTATTACAGAAAAGCTATTGCTAACTACCGGCGTCTTTCCGGCGAACATGCGAATCTCGCTATTATCCTAAGTAACTTTGCCATACTCTTAAAGGATAGGGGTGACTACAAAGAAGCAGAACAAAAACAGATTGAAGCCCTGAAAATGCATAAAGAGCACAGTGGGGAAAACAGTATTGATATAGCCTTGGGTACAGGAAAATTGGGACAGATTTATGTTGAAATGGGTAAGTATGAACGGGCCGATTCTTTACTTCATCTGTCTCTAGAAAAACTTCATAAAATTTATGGGGAATCACATCCCTATATAGCCAGGAATAATTTAATTCTGGGCAAGCTGGTCCGGCTCAAAAAAAATTATCAAGAAGCAGAAGAAATTTTATCCAACGCCCATGCGCAGTTTAGTAAAGTATATCCCGAAAATCATCCCCGCATTTCTGATCCCCTGCTTGAGCTGGGCCTGCTTTATCTGGAAAATGACCGTTTGCAACAAGCGGGTTCCTACCTCGAAAAGACTTTAGATATACGCACATCCTCATATCCTAACGAGAGCTGGCAGATGGCAGAAATTCAGGCAGCTTATGGGAAATATCTTGTTCGGTCCGAAGAGTATAAAAAGGCGGAGAAGGTGTTACTAAATAGTTACGACTCGCTAGTTAAATTCCGAGGGGAACAAGATCCGCTTACTCTAAAAATACAACGTAATATTGCCAGCCTATACAAAGAATGGAACAAACCAGAGCTTGCGGAAAAATATCGATGAGATCAATATTATAAAAAAGGCCCCGGTAACCAACCGGGACCTACTCCCAAACACTGAACCCTTGATGAATTGTCAACTTTATGATTTCACCCTTGGATTATAAGGATGAAATATTCCTTCGGGATTAGGGACATTGATTAATACAATTTTATAATAATCTTCTCGATCTCAATATGGATCTATGGTTCCTATTCTTTCATAATGCTCCTACATAGTATTATTGCGTAGAAGCGGGTGGAATGGGGACAAATAGACCAATTATAGTATAAGATCTTGGGGCGTCTATATATTTAGTAAGAGTATGAACACCAGAAAAAAGGCCCTGCCATTTAAGTGCAGAGCCCTTTTTAAAAAGTTGTTGATTATGAAATCTAAAAGTAAGTTTATTTATCTACCACATTTACATTATTCAAACCGACACGGTTAATGATTTGTTTAGGGCTTGATTCTTCTGATGAAATTAATTCATCGGAAGATTTATTCATCGATGAAGTATTATCAATAACATTCGTAGACTGTGTACGGTAGATATAAATTTCATCAGGGAAATAGTCGCTCCCATTGATTAGCTCTATTCTGAATTCGGCATCTCCGGTACTATTATTATAGATCATCTCTACTGTAAACTCACTCCGTGGACTACCAAAATCAATTACTCCCGGAATAAACTGGAGAATTGCCCCCCTGTTAAAATACAGGTTCCATTGGCTTTCAAATATTTCTGTAACGGTTAGACCACTAATACTTACCGTATGCTGAGGATTAGTAGAAGTAAAATCAGGAGCAGTAAAAATATATAGTGTTACGTTGGCATTACCGTCGGCACCTTTCAGATTAAGTGGCGTACCCCATCCGCTGCTGGTTTTCGGGCCGTATAGCTCATAGCTAGACTCATCCAGGTAATAATCCCCTTCAACTCCTAACGAGGAAGCCGGGGCACCGGTACCGGAAAATATTTGGCTGCCGTCTTCACCGTCCTGCCCGTCTTGACCATCTTCGCCCTTGAGCACAATAATTGGAGATCCCCATCCGCTGGAATCCTTTGGACCATATAACTCTCCTGTGTTCGTATCAAGATAATAATCCCCGTTTTCTCCAATATCACTGCCAGGCGCTCCTGTACCTGAGTGCATCGTGCTCCCATCTTCACCGGCCGGGCCAACTGGACCTTCCGGACCTTCGGGTCCCTGAGGGCCCTGGGGACCTTCCGCTCCTGCCGGACCTTCACAGCCAGTCATCAAACCGAATGTTAAAATTAATGACAACGTCAAAAACATCACACTTTTGACGACATTCCATATATCTGTTTTTTCTGTACTCTTTATCCACATAATATTTAGATGCTTTAGTTCAGAATTCGTATTTATTAAACCTTCTATCTATCCATTGGTATACTACGTAACAGTGGTTACGATAAGGCCAAATCCATTTGGGTTAAAGAGATTTTTCCTCTTGAACGTGTTCTCTGACGAGTCTTAGATAACAGTCAACTTAATCCGGGAGGACGAATCGGCATCTTCAACTGCCACTTATGTTCAGTCTGGCAACCTGTATCCCAGCAATTTGCCCAGAAATGCCAACGTTCTCATGAAGAACTTCGGTGGCTTTATCGAAATAATCTCCTGCTCGTGAGCAGAAAACAGCATACCCAACAACAGGAATGACTTGAAATTACCAGGAGGTAAGCTAATCCCTTCTTCTATTGCCAGCTTGTGGAAACGTCTAAAAAAGTGCTCATACTCAAGGGCGGGTTGATGTATGTTTATTAATTCCACAGGCTGCCTGTTTCTGAAGGTGTGTGGTGTACCGGGAGGAACGATGTGTTTTTCGCCGGCGGGCACCTTCTTCCATTCACCCTCGACATTTACTTCTAACACTCCTGAAAGAACTTCATAACTCTCCGTGGCCTGGGGGTGAACATGCAGTGGAGGAGAATCTCCACTGGCGCTTTGTATGTCAAAACGCATTTCCAAATATTCCCCGTCCGTATCTTTTTTGGATTGCGTAATTTCCCAGCGTCCGGGGAATTCCCCAAAATCCAGAACCCTATTCTGTTTAGAAGATTCCATAAACCAACATCTTTATATTAATCAGTAATAAAATATATCTATGTCAAAATAAGCCCAATGGAGAGACCTTATTTATAAACTACAGCCGCACTCGATGGGCCGGCCAGAGGTATAATTTCTGAAGAGGAATATCCTACCCTCTCGCACCAGTCTTTGAATTCATTGAAGGTAAAGTCAAATCCCTCCCGGGTCTCGATCAACATATTAAGAGACATTGTCAGGCCGAAGACATTTTTGGACCGGTCATTATCGATAATATTTTCAATCGCGATACAAGCTCCTCCTTCGGGCAGGCCATTGTAAGCTTTTTCAAGCAGGGTCAGCTTCTCATCCAGACCCCAGTCATGTAAAATATTGCCCATGGTAATAACATCAGCCTCTGGAATTTCATCATCCCAAAAGTCACCGGCGACCGACTGTACACGGTCTTCTAATTCCCACTTTTTTATTTTCTCTTCGGCAATGGATGCTACTTTAGGCAGGTCGAATGTGATACAATCCATATGCTTATGTTGATTTGCCACCTGTAAACTTAACTCACCATCCGCACCACCTACATCACAAAGGGTATTATAGGATGAAAAATCAAACTTGTTGACCAATGCTTTAAAGTTACCCATTTGAATACCAGCCATTGCCCGGGTCATTTGTCGCAACCGGTCTTTGTCTTTATAAAGTTCCTCAAAAAAATCAGTATCTTTATGTTTGATTTCATTTTGTGGATTCCCGGTTCTTAATGCTACTTCAAGATCACTCCAAAAAGGATACAGGCGGTCGTTTGCCATTTCCAAAATCCCACCTATATAGCCTCTTTTCTTTTGATCCAGAAATTGTTCTGAATCTGGCGAATTGCTATATATGGCATTTTCTTTAACTCCTTGTCGCTCTAGAAGTCCAAGGGCCACAAGAGCATCCAACCAATCATAAAGTCCGCGACCATCCAGATTAAACTCTTTGCAAATCTGTTCGCCGGACATCGGAGCTTCAGCCAGCTTGGTAAACAGTCCAAATTTAACTGCGCTTAGCAGGATCTTGGAGGGTCCATATCCAAAGCCAACTTTCATAATTTGTTCTGGGGTTATTTGTTTCTTTGTTTGTTTTCTCTCTACTTCAGTACCCATAATTTATTTTTCCTTATAATTAGTGTTTACATTACTCTTAAGCTGGAATAGCTTCCACTACACTCACCGGTGAGTCTATCAGCACTACACGCTCTAAATTAAAGCCGCCCTTCTCCAGAACCTCGTCTATTCCTCTTGTTGTCTCCGGTCAGTAAAGCAACACCTGCAACGGCTTTCACACCCTTGCAGGCAGAAAAATTTTTTAATTTTGACCTGGATTCACTCTCGGATTTGTCGGGTGAAATACACCTTCTGGGTTGTCATACCAGACCCAGGCATGGAGCGTCCACCACTTGCCGTGTGCAAGGAGAAGTGGTGGTAGTGGATTCCCTCCAAGCGAAGACGGGCATTGTGCGGGTTCAACCGTTCCGCTCCAGCTTCCAAATGCTCCGGTTGGCGGTGTCCATAATACAAAGTCCCCGTTTGGGTCCTCTGCCAGAAACACCCCAAGGCCACCCTCATAATGGCATTCACCGTGGATGGTCCAGGAATCGTCCAGCGGCAGTTCATGGCTACTTGGATGTACGTGCCAGTCATGTTCATCCAAGCCTGGAAAGAGATCCAGTGCCTCGGCGGGAGGTCCTTCTTCGTTATCCGGAAAGACCGGAACAGCATATTCAGCCGCCACCAACCGCCGTTGCGGACTTTGTGGATCATCATCCACATATACCAAGATTTCCGGATCTTCGCGGTTTAAGTTTTTATCCAGATTAGAGGTTCCATCAGAATTAAAAGCAGAGTCGTTCAGATAGTGAATACCCATGCCGGGAACATGAATCGAAAACTGTACGTATCCGTCTGACTCTGCCTTCTCAACATTCTGATACTTGGCAGTGGCGGACCGGACTTCGGCCAGTGCTTTATTAAGGCCGGCTTGTTGCGGAAGATGAGCTGCGGTTACGTGCTGTTCAACTGTATTTACATCTTCTGCTGACTTCTTGGGTGAATTTGTAATAGAATCACAAGAAATAAAGAAGAGTGTCGTAAAAAACAGAACCGATATTTGAAGTAGTCGTCGCATAATGAGAAGTGTTTTATTAGTATTATGCTTTCGATGGTCTATCACAATATCTCTACATAGTATACTACGTAACTGTAAATGAAATGAGGACAAATCTATCCCAGCCAGAGAAAATTGACCTCTTGTCTATCCAAAACTCGCATATACAGTTAAAAGGGAAGGCAATTGATTACTCCGCTCACATGAAGAAAAAACGCTGGCAAAAAATCGAGACAATTATCGATAAAATTATGGTACGGGAAAAAATCCCGCAGAAAAGGAAGTTCATTAGGAATGCCTGTAATAATGACGAGCAACTCTACAAGGAGGTCACTCGTTATTTAAATGCTATAGAAAAGGCCCGCGAAAACAATTTTTTAGATACCTGATAGTTTATTATCTAGTCTCCTGTCCCTGGGGCTTGAGTCTACCCGACAGATCATATTTCTTAATATTTCCAGTGCTTAAAACATAAGATCAAAGAAACCTGAACTTGATGAGGTCTCTGCTCCACGTTTGCCTGTTAATGGCGTTACTCTTCACTACTACATATGAAACTACCCAAGCCCAAATTGGATGGACAAAAGCCTACGAGAATAGTGCCATTGTAACTGGTGAGCAGCGTGCATCCGAGGTTGGCAGACAGATACTTGAACAGGGTGGAAACGCTGTGGATGCAGCTGTTGCTGTGCAATTTGCTTTGGCTGTTACACTACCGCGAGCCGGCAATATCGGCGGCGGTGGATTTATGATGATCCATCTTTCCGATGGAACGACACGGGCACTCGACTTTCGGGAACAAGCCCCTGCCGCTGCAACCAAAGATATGTTTATCAAGAATGGAGAGTACCAGCCCGACCTGAGCCGGCGTTCTATTCTTGCTTCCGGCGTACCCGGCGTAATTGACGGAATGATTAAAGCCACCGAACGTTACGGGCGCCTACCGCTTGAAACTGTAATGGCTCCGGCAATCAGGTTAGCAAGAAAGGGGTATCGGTTGTCATGGAAACAGGCACAAGATCTTAACAGGCACGCCCAATACTTTAAAAAATATGAGAACTCCCGAACTTATTTTACCAAAAAAAGCGGGAGTCCCTACAGTGAGGGGGATCTCTTTATACAGGAAGACCTTGCAGAAACACTGGAACGAATAGCCAGGTTTGGGCGTGAAGGTTTTTATTCCGGACGAACGGCTGAAATGATTATCGATGAGATGAAAAAGCATGGTGGTTTAATCACCTATACCGATCTTCAGGACTATGAAAGTAGATGGAGAGCACCGATACGTGCTCGTTTCAAGGACTACCAGCTCAACATAATGCCTCCGCCCAGCAGTGGCAGTATTGCTATCGGACAGATACTTAACATGCTTGAAGAGCGTAACCTGAATGATTTAGGATTCAATTCACCCAACTATATTCACCTGGTGACCGAAACGATGCGACGTGCATTTGCTGATCGTGCTCATTTTCTTGGCGATCCTGATTATGTGGATGTTCCGTCTGACATTTTGTTAAGTGATTCATACAATCGGGAGCGCATGCAAAATTTCGATTCCGGCCAGGCATCCGACAGTGATGACATTGACCACGGTTCCATCCCCAGATTTCAGCTCCTGGAATCTTCAGAAACTACCCACTACTCAATCGTTGATGAGGACGGAAATGCCGTTGCCACAACTACGACACTTAATGGCTCATTCGGTAACCATATCAGTGTAGGTGGAGCCGGTTTTCTGCTTAATAACGAGATGGATGACTTCACCGCACAGCCCGGAGAGCCCAATATGTACGGTCTCATCCAGGGCGAAGCCAATGCTATTGAACCTGGAAAACGAATGCTCAGCAGTATGTCTCCTACCATTGTCACTCAAAATGGAAAAGTTCGAATGGTGCTTGGTGCCGCTGGGGGTCCACGGATAATAACGGCAACGCTACAAAATTTTCTGAATATTGCGGTTTTCGGAATGAATGCCCAACAGGCAGTCAATGCACCACGTTTTCATCACCAGTGGTTGCCCGACCAACTATTTTATGAACCTTTTGGTATCACCCGGGATACCCGACAAGAATTAGTAGAAATGGGACATCAACTCACTACAAGAGATAACATCGGCCGATCGTATATTATTTTTGTGGATAAAGAGGGGAAATACCACGGAGCGGCAGATCCTCGTGGAAATGGATACGCCACCGGATACTAATATCATTTATAATATTTGGGAACAAATTGCCCGTTCTCAAATTCCATTTCTTTCATAGGGTTTTAAAAAATGATGAATAACAATTTATTTTATCCTTGTAAAAACAGTAGATTCAATACCACTTTTCCCAAATCATCCTATTTTTTTGTAGTTAATTGTTAATCTGTTATTTCATTGTCTAGATAACAAATTCAGGACATAATAAATTTATGAGCGATAACTCAGGTACAGCAGTTCAATCAATAGAATGGCGTGGTGATCATATTCGCATTTTAGATCAAACCTATCTTCCCAACCGCGAGGTTTACAGTGATATTGAAGATGTGGGCCGAATCTGGGAAGCGATAAAAAAGCTGAGAATCCGAGGGGCACCTGCTATTGGAATTGCCGCGGCTTATGGATTCTACCTTGGCATCAAGGATTTGCCAGAAAGTACTTTTGAAAGTTTTTGGGTCGAAGTAGAACGTATTGCCGAGTACCTGGAAACTTCGCGGCCTACCGCTGTGAATCTAAAATGGGCACTCGACCGTTTAAAAAATACCATCCAGGCACACAAAGAAAAGGATATAGTCGAGATTAAAGAGATTGTACTTAAAACCGCCAAAACAATCCATGACGAAGACAAGCGAACCAATAAAAAGATCGGCGAAACCGGCATGGAACTCGTTAAAAAAAATGCGAATATCCTTACTCATTGCAATACCGGCAGCTTGGCAACCGGGCAATATGGCACAGCCTTATCGGTCATTTTTCATTCTCATGAAGCAGGCAAAGATATCCATGTATGGGTTGATGAAACTCGGCCCCTGTTGCAGGGTGCACGCCTCACCTCCTGGGAGCTGATGAATGCTGAAGTTCCGATGAAACTGATCACCGACTCCATGGCTGGTTCTTTAATGCAGCAGGGTAAAATAGATATTGTCATTGTTGGGGCTGACCGCGTGGCTGCCAACGGTGACACAGCCAACAAAATTGGGACCTATCCACTGGCGGTGCTGGCCAATGAACATGATATCCCATTTTACGTGGCCGTGCCATTGTCCACAATCGATATGGAGTTGCAGAACGGGGGTAAAATCCCTATCGAGGAGCGAGAGGGAGAAGAGATCGCCTCATTTAACGGAACAAAGGTAGCTCCCAAAAAAGTTGAAACCTATAATCCCGCTTTTGACGTGACCCCACACAAATTTATTACCGGATTTATCACTGAAAAAGGGATTATTGAACCGGATTTTAAAGAAAACTTCAAATCACTTTTTGACGAATAAACCACTTCCACCGGATTTATCAGGATTCTCATATCAATAACTAAAATCCGTGGACTCCATCCTGGTTTTTAATACACATAGCCCTTGAATCAATAACGCTGTGCAAATCTTTCTTGTGGGAATTAGACCTGATTACATTTATTTTTCAGCTTTATGAAGCCAGAACAAATAGATCATTATCAAATACATCAAAAACTGGGCGCCGGTTCACAGGGAACGGTTTACCTGGCCACTGACACCAAACTAAAACGGCCGGTGGTTATTAAAATCGTTCACCAGGAACGAGCCTGGGAAAAACATGTACGTCTGAAAATTCTGGAAGAGGCTCGAATCGCTTCGGCTATACAGCATCCCAATGTTTGTGCCATTTATGAAGTGAGCGAATATGATAAGCGCCCGTATATGGTAATGCAGCATGTACCGGGTAAAACGCTAAAAGAACTGGCAGACCGTGATCCACTGAACCTGCAATTTGCCCTTTCAATCGGCATTCAAGTATCTGAAGGACTCCAGGAAGCCCACCATATGGGCATCCTGCACCGGGATCTGAAACCAGCAAATATTATGGTGACTGATGCGGGACTTGTTAAAATTCTGGATTTTGGTTTAGCCCGCCGTCGTACTGACGACCAGCTTGATACCAAACCCGTCTCCGAAGTAACCTCTGGTTATGATGACAGCATCGTTGGACAAAGTTCCGGCACACAGCAGTTTGGTACTATTGCCTATATGGCTCCCGAACTTTTTGTTACCGGGCGCAGCACCAAGCAGTCAGATATATTCTCAGTTGGAATTATTCTCTATGAAATTATGACCGGGCGGCACCCATTTTGGGTCCCCAAAAGTGCCGGGCAGGGTGGTCTCATTCACCAGATTAAAAACACCGATCCTATCAGACCGCGTACGTTGCGTGAAGAGATTCCCGAATCGCTACAGAATGTAATTCTGAAGGCAATTGATAAACAACCGACCAACCGCTTCAAATCGGCGGGAGAGCTGGTGGAGGCCCTCAAAACCATTATGAAAAGTATGGATTTTGAGCTGGGAACCGTACCGGGCGAACAGTCTGCCGTGCTGCCTTCTCCGGGTCCCTCACAACAGTCGGAGACGCGCCAGCGTAACCCTCTGATCTCGATGGTAACCGATTTTTTTGCACAATCAGAAGATAGAGAAGTACCCAAAAACTCAATTGCAGTACTGCCGTTCAAGCAGGCAGAGGAGGAAACCGATCAGGCCAACCGTTATTTCGGGCTTGCCCTGGCCGATGCCATCGCCAACCGACTGTCTCAAAATTCATCGGTCCGTATTCGTCCTCCAGGCGCTTTTCTCTCAATCTCCAACAGAAACGTTGATCAAATTCAAGCAGGTCATCAGCTGGATTCAGAATATATCCTAACCGGCTCCTACTACCGCTCTGAGGAGGGCTTTATGCTTAATTGGCAATTACTGGAAGTGACTGACAAATCTATCGCCACAGGTGGTACTATCGAAGTTCCCTCCTTTGACTTGGTAAAAGTGCAGGGCGACATCACTGACGAAGTTGAACAAGCACTATTCAACCTCAACAACCTGGATATAAAGGAGACCTCGCAGGAACAACAACCGCTGCCCGATCATGTTTCCGAGCTCTATCTGGAGGCCCGGGCTCTGCTGTCCCGGTTTTTATGGGGTTCCAGTATCCCACGAGACCTTGAAGAGAGCAAAAACAAATTTAAGACTGTACTCAAAAAAGCACCTGATTTTGCTCCGGCGCATGCCGGACTTGGCCGTACCCATCTTAATTATGTGGTTAACGGTCTTGGTGGGCACACTCATTTTATGGCTGCCCAACGGCACCTGGAGAAAGCACTGGAGATCGATCCCTCAAATATTGAGGCCAAACTACAACGTGCGTACACTTATCTTTGGCGTGGAGAAAAAGAGCAGGCCCGGCGCGATATCCAGTTTCTGCTCAAACGAACCGAACACGATGCTGAAGTATTTATGGGAGCAGGTATCATTTTTCAGCTCGACGGAATTTACGATGATGCCCTTCGTCTGTTTGGGATGGCTCTTAAAAATAATCCGACTGCGGCCACGCTAATCTACAATCGAAGAGCCCGGGTATACCACTATATGGGAAAGCTGGATCAGGCACGAGAACAGGTAGAAAAAGGGCTGTCCCTGGAACCAAAACACACGCTGCTGCAGACAACGGAAGGATATCTTCATTTCCGTGTGGGAGAATATGATAAGGCGATACCGATACTTGAATCCGTTATTGCGGATGACCCCTCCCGGCGCATTACCTATCCCACACTGGCGATGTGCTACGTCAAAAACGGGGAGCCTGAAAAAGCTTCTGAACTCATTACCGATGAACTGCTGGCAATCTCGGCAACCGACTGTGAAATGGCTTATCGTATGGCCACCTATTGTGTGGTAGAAGAGAATAGATCGGAAGCACTCCACTGGCTTCGCAAAACGATTTATCTGGGATATGAAAATTACCCCTGGATCGCTTCTAACCCCGCCTGGAACAGGTTGCATGATCACCCGGAATTCAAAAAAATTATATCAGACCTAAAACGGGTGCATGAAACAAATAAAAACCGATGGAAAAAATTTCTATCTGATTATTGGGATGAATAAACAAGTTGGAAGTACAACGCACGTTGGTAGTGTATCGCACCCTTTCATTAACAATTAATCCCCCATACAGATACCCACATCACGGGCTGTTTGCACGATGTCGCTGTCCAGTGGAACATTCTTCATTTTGCCAGCCACCTCATCGATTGGTATCGTTGTCAGCTTGTTATCTTTCAACACCACCAGTTTGTTAAAATCGCCATGTTCTACACAACGAATGGCCGAGGCCCCAAAACGCATAGAAATAAGTCGATCGTAGGTTGTTGGTGAGCCACCACGCTGCAAGTGTCCAAGAACTACCGAGCGCGACTCCTGTCCTGTTCGTTCCGTCAACTCGGTGGCGACTTCCCTGGCAATACCTCCCAGCTGTTCCTGCTGGCCCAGAGTCTTTCCTTTGGTGACTATCTCTCCACCTTTTGGCTTGGCTCCCTCAGCAACTACAATCATGGTATATTCCTTACCTTTGGAGCGGCGTTCCTCAATCTTTTCTACGATTGAGTCATAACTGAACGGGATTTCGGGGATCAGTATTACATCGGCAGTGGAAGCCAATCCAGAATAAAGTGCAATCCAACCGGCATACCGCCCCATCACCTCAACTACCATCAACCGCTCATGAGATTCGGCCGTAGTAGTTATGCGGTCGATCGCTTCCGTGGCGATACTACGGGCAGTGTCGAAGCCGAGAGTCACATCACACCCCCAAAGATCGTTGTCGATGGTTTTGGGAACCCCCACAATTTTTAATCCTTTCTGAATCAATTTGTGGGCGATATGCATGGACCCGTCTCCACCGATAGCTACTAGAGCATCAATATCGTATTCATTAAATTTTTCAATAAGATGGTCAGACACATCTTTAAGCCCTTTCGTGCCATCCTCTTTTTCATAGGGCATCTCAAATGGATTACCGCGGTTTGCCGTACCAAGAATAGTACCACCCAGCAGGGTTATTCCACGCACCGATTCTTCATCCAGCTTAATAAATGGTTCATCAGTATAGATGGAACCGTATCCGTTCTCGATGCCAAATACTTCCCACCCTCTTTTTAAAGCCGCAAGGGTAGCCGCACGGATTGCTGCGTTGAGGCCGGGTGCATCTCCTCCACCTGTATTAATCGCTATTCTCATTCTGCTGCAACCTCCTCAAGCGGTTCTCCCTGACTCAGAAAAACCTCTTCAACCTCGTTAGCTCCGAGTCCTTTACGCAGAATCTTTGTTTTGTCGTCGGTCATATCTATAATGGTAGTTTCCTGGTGTGGAAGTTCTTGCTGGTTGTCAATGATTATATCCACCAGCTTTTCAAATTCACGCAAAAACGGTTCACGACTGTACTCCTCCAGTTCTTCATCGCCTAGCTGAGGCTTTTTAGCAGTTATAGAGACCAGTGGGTTACCCACCTCTCTTCCCAACAACTCGCAGATGGGATAGTCCGGAACCCTGATACCCACCGTTTTCTTCTTGGGATGCACCAACAACTTCGGCACCTCTTTGGTGGCCGGTAATATAAATGTATAGGGCCCGGGAATCAGGCGTTTTATTAATTTAAAATTGTGGTCGGATATATGCGCAAATTTTGAGATACCGGAAAGTGAATCACACAAAATAGTCAGGTGATCGTCATTATCCATCTGCCTGATTTCCCGGATCCTCTTGATACCCTTTTTATTACTATACTCACAGCCCAGTGCATACTGGCTGTCAGTCGGAAACAGTGCAACACTGCCCTGTTTTATCATGTCAGCAATTTCAAAAATTCGTTTAACGTGGGGTGTTTCGGGATGGAGCTTAATACGTTCTGCCATAAAACCTACCTCTGTATATTTTCAGGTTAATCTTGGCGGTTATTTTTTTATTTCAATATTAGGTACTACAGTTTCATGAACTGTTGACGACTGCAAGTTCTGAAACTGTTAAAAAAGAAAAGCTGTTAACAACCATAAGCATGTAGGTATTAATATAAATAGATGATATAAAACGATGAATTATTTATAACACATTGAGTTAGGATAGTCAACTAAAATTAATAGTTAATCAAAAATAATTTCAGATTATGAATACATCTGTCAACGCTTACTGGCTGGGACATTCCGCATTTAACCTGGAAGTTTCCGATGGAAACAATATTTATATCGATCCTTTTTTAAAAAACAACCCAACAACGCCGGATAAATGGAAAAATCCTACCGAAGCAGATTACATCCTTTTAACTCACGGACATGAAGACCACGTGGGAGACACCATAGAAATAGCTAAAAAGACCGGTTGCAAAGTTATATCCATCGTTGAACTTTCCGGGCTCCTGCAAAAACACGGACTTCCGGAAGAGCAAGCTGTCGGATTCAACAAAGGGGGGACAATTGAGTTTGATGATTTTAGTGTTACTCTGGTTTCAGCAAATCACAGCTCCTCCTTTGATGGTGAATATGCGGGCGATCCGGGCGGACTTGTTGTAGAGTTTGATGACTTCACGTTTTACCACCTGGGCGACACCAATATTTTTGCAGATCTTGAGTTATACGGTGCACTCTACGAACCTGACCTGATTGCCGTACCGATGGGTGATCATTATACCATGGGACCTGAAGAAGCAGCCTGGGCCTGCGAGTTAATCGATGCCGAATATGCCCTGCCAATTCACTACGGTACCTTTCCGGTTCTAACAGGCAGCCCGGAAGAATTTCAAGAGTCAACCGAAGGATCTTGTGACACTGAGGTATTAATTCCCGAACCGGGAGAAAACTTTCTTGGATAACGGCAACCCGCATTAACAAACCGTGCCCCCTATTTATAGAATTGGGGCACAGTTTGTTTATATCTATAAACCAATGTTAAGAAATTGCTAAAACCACTAAACACGGCCAATCTACGACCTTAATTTATTATATTTAACCAACTGAAAATCATGCCAAGTTAATAATACAGCAGTGTCTAGTTTTACATCTGAAGAAATAGCCGTTAAGCTTATAGATCTGATCAAAGATAAAGGTCAGCTTGAGAGAGAAGAAGCAGCCGAATTTATCGAGTCAAACTTAAATGCAGATTTCGTGTCTCGGACCGCGCATGGTAATAAAACGCTTAGCCAACAGCTCCTGCGAGATTTTCGTAATCTCCGGGACAACAGTATAAAGTGGAACTCGGGGAAACAGGCTTGGTCATTTGAGTCCAACAGTGACTCTAAAGAAAGTGATAAATTCAGTGCAATTCCAGAAATACCTACAGCTGTTGAGGCGCAGGAGCTGCCTGTAGGAGCCTCCAATGACCATCCATCTTTATATCTGAACAGGGAACTCGGCTGGTTAGATTTCAACTGGCGGGTTCTGTATCAGGCGATGGATTCTCGTGTACCGCTGCTGGAACGTCTTCGCTTTTTAGGAATTACAGCAAGCAATCTTGATGAATTTATTCAAAAACGGGTTGGAGGACTAAAACGACAGGAAGCCGCCGGTGTAGATGACCTAAGCCCGGACGGCCGAACACCGGAAACACAGATTTCTCTGCTCCAACAAAAAATTGAGGATATGCAGCGGCAAATGAATAACATCTGGAACCAGGATATGAAATCGCTGCTGGAACAGGAAGCCTCAGTCAAAATTTATTGCTATTCCGAGCTGGATGGCAATCAACAGAAAAAACTGGATGAATACTTTCTTGATCATATTTATCCCACTCTTACACCCCTGGCAGTAGATCCCGGGCACCCGTTTCCGTTTATCTCAAACCTCAGCCTGTCGCTGGCAGTAAAATTAAAAAGACCAAACCGTGATTCGTTTAGTTTTGCTCGAGTCAAAATTCCCGCCAATCAGCCGCGACTTTTAGAGTTAGAGATAGAGGGCAACGAATATACCTATAGTTATGTCCCAATTGAAGAAGTGATCCGCCAGAATGTAGACAAGCTCTTCCCAGGCACACAAATCGAAAGCATCTGCCTGTTTCGGGTAACCCGTAATGCCGACCTTCGGAGAAATGAAGAAGAGGCGGAAGACCTGTTATCATTAATTTCGGAAGAACTGCGTGAACGTCGATTTGCCGAAGTAGTACGGC
>JBEPXS010000014.1:0-19914 GCA_041641755.1 Balneolaceae bacterium | reverse complement strand
GCAATCATACTTGCAATGGTATTGCCCACCATAAATTCATAGACTCCTTCAAAAAGGTTGGTTCCTCCACTAACTCCGGCAGTATTGGGTAACCAGTGATTTACACTCATCAGGAATAGCATAAATATATTCATAGCAAAGCCAATCCAAATAACCATTTGAGCTTTTTTTCGACCAAATAGTTCTGAAATCAGATCGGTAGCTAAGAAAGTAAAGGGATAGGCGATAACCCCGACTGGAACACTCATGGTGTAAATATTCTCATCCCGTACCAAGCTGGGAGTAATTGATTTCAACCAACCCGGTAATTCGACAGAAAAAATAGTCACGAACTTCGTAGTACCTATCACATTTCCCAATACAAGAGAGGTTAAAAAAATAGCGGACAGGGACAAGAACAAAACATCCCTTTTAAATGGCGTGCGTTCTGTGAGCAATTTCATTCAACTGTAGCCAATTTATATTGCTTTTAAAGCGGATTATATGTCAAAAAAGACTGTAACAAATATCGGAAAACAAATTTAAAGAACAATAGTTTCATGCGGGACAGACTAAGCAAACAACAATATCACTTCTAACCTTTGGATAAAACCGGGCTCGCATTACATACATATCCCACAACAAAATCCAAGTGTGAACTTGTCTCAAAAACTAATGGAATTAAAACTGGTTGGGTGAATCCTATTCCTGACACCATCCTTCATACGTACTTAGCAAGGTATCCCCAACTATTTCTCTCACCCTGTTCCACTGATTTATATTTTCACTCTCTGGAAATTTTTGATTTACCTCTACCTCCAGTCCTACATACTCCTTATCTGAAAACTGTGTTCGCAGGTATGTAGAAAAACCGTCCATCTCCCCAGGATAAGGATAGTTGAATCGTACTTTCAGGTTTGAAATCTGTACTAACTTCGATTTCCAGATGGTACAGAATCTTTTTTCACTGGGCCGATCAGGATTAAAAAGAAGTCCGATATCCGCATCCCGCCGAGTTCCGTTCAGCTTTGGAGTGAAGGTATGGACGCTTAAGTGAAGTATTTGTCTACCCTGACTTACACCTTCTGTAATTTTCTGCTCAATAGTATTTCTATGTGGTTGGTAATACTTCTCGACCACGGACCTTCTTTTGCTCTCATCAAGCGACTCTACAAACTCCGAAAAAAGCTCTGAGCTGCTAAGAGAACGATTCAAATCTACCAGCAACCGGGTCACTGAATGGACGTGTGGTGTTACTTGTAGCTTGTCGGCACAGGTTTGGGTTAGTTCCAGGGCTCCAATATCGTAACCGCGATGGGTCTTCAACACCTCTGGGTTATTAATAAAAAGGTCCCGATAATATTCAGGAACCTCATTACCTGCATGCTCACACGTTATGATTATATCTTTATCCATCAGTCTGATGAGTTTTTCCTCAAAACACTGCTTGAATTTCAGATAGTTTTTAGCAGGATATTTTAATGATGCAGCAATCCGCCCCCGATATCCCGGCTTTAGAGTCTTACATATAAATAAATTTTACAGAAGAATTTTTCATTCCAAAATAATGCTCAATCAGCAGCTTTTTCTGTTAACCAAGTAACATAACTCTTGCGGAGTTGCCGCTTTTACTGTACATACCGTAACAGAAATACACAAAATAAAACGAGAACTAGATACCTCTAAACATTTAGAAAGGATAAAACCTGCATGAACGTATCATTAACAATATCCGAGTATACAAAACCTGTAACATTAACACTATTCCTCTCGGTCTTTATATTATTACTTGCTGGTAGCAATACATCTTTCGCACTGAAACAGGATTTTACCGCTATCTTTGAACATCAGGCTATAGTAGTTAGTGATCTGGAAACCTCAGCTAAGTTTTATCAAGAGGTATTAGGACTCAAAGAAGTTGAAAACAAAACGAAACTTCCGACCCGACGCTGGTTTTCTTTGGGAGAAAACCAAGAGCTGCATTTACTCCTTGAAGATGAGCACGAGATTGAACTCAATAAATATGTACACATGGCGGTTGCAATTGCTAACTATGATGCCTTTATCGAAAACCTGCGTTCTAATAATATCAGCTTTAGCAGCTGGGACGGTACCCCGAATAAAATAACGATCCGCCCCGACGGTGTCCGGCAGGTTTACCTTCAAGATCCGGATGATTACTGGATTGAGATAAACAGCAATGCCAAATAGCTGATGTAACGAGAAGTCTTGCTAAACAATCATCATAATAGTAACCAATAAATTTTGGTGTTGTGTCTATACTCCTTTTGGCTCCGGACCATGACAATCTACAAACCTGGAAAGAAGCTCTCCTGGAAGAAGATCAGAATCTGGATGTGGAGATCTGGCCGGCCGTTGAAGATAAAGACCGGGTGCAATTGATCGTCAGCTGGAACCAACCGAAACGAACCCTGGATCAATTTCCCAATCTTAAGGTTGTTACGTCGCTGGGTGCCGGTGTGGACAATATTCTGCAGGACGACCACCTCCCCGATGATGTGAAGGTCTGCCGGGTGAGTTCCTCCTCCCTGGTTCGCCAAATGCAGGAGTATGTGTTGATGGCTGTCTTAAACTATCAGCGCAACCTGTTTACCTATGTTCGTCAAAGAGATAAACGTGAGTGGACAGAACATCCCAACAAACCAGTGAACGAAATACCAGTAGGTATAATGGGGTTGGGACAGTTGGGCCGCCCGGTAGCCAACATACTGGTACAAAATGGATATCATGTCAGGGGTTGGGCCAGAACTCAAAAAAAGATAAAAGAAGTGGATACATATGAACAGTCTGAACTGGATAGTTTCCTGGAAGAGAGTCGTATATTGGTATGTTTACTTCCACTCACTGCCGAAACAGAAGGTATTTTAGATCTAAACCTCTTCAAGAAGCTGAAGCATCCTTCTTTTATTATCAATGTTGCACGTGGAGAACACCTGGTTAATGAAGACCTGATATACGCAATGGAAACCGGTTGGATTGAAGGCGCCTGCCTCGATGTATTTGCTGAAGAACCTCTGCCCGACCGACATCCCTTTTGGAATCGTGAGGATATAATGATTACCCCCCATGCTGCAAGTTTTACTCCTCCCCATGAAGTGGCCGAACAGATTGTAGAAAATTATAAGCGGGCACTTTCCGGGATGGAGCTTATCAACGAAGTTGATCGGGAGCGGGGGTATTGACTCATGCAGTTAAAGGTTGAATCTCAAGCTTGAAGACTTGAGGGGATCAACCTTATATCATCAGCATTTAACCTCCAACATTGACAGGATGGATCCATCCAAAGGGATCTTCCCGTTTGCCGGTTTGAATGCCGTAAATAGCATCGTAAAGACGTTGACCCAGCTGACCACGACCTTCTTCATGAATAGTAATGGTTTGGTCCTCATGGGTGATCGACTTGACGGGTGAAATAACTGCTGCCGTCCCGGTACCAAATACTTCCTGAAGCGTACCGGCTTGTCCGGCCTTCATCACCTCATCAATCGTCAATTGGCGCTCTTCAACCGGAATATCCCAATACCTGGCCAGTTTAATTACGGAGTCTCGTGTTATACCTGGCAATATGGTCCCGCTGAGCTCACGGGTTACAAGTACATCGTCAATCAAGAAGAAGATGTTCATGGTGCCAACCTCTTCTACATATTTGTGATCGAAAGCATCAAGCCAAAGAACCTGATCATAGCCCAACTGCTGAGCTTTTTGAACGGGGTATAAACTTGCAGCATAATTGCCGGCCGCTTTGATGTTACCGGTCCCTCCCTGTACGGCACGAACATGTTCCTGCGCTGTCACCAGACTCACCGGTTTTGAATAATAGGAGCCTACCGGGGAAGTAATAATGTAAAATCGAAAAATATCTGCTGAGCTGGCCGCTATAACAGGCTCAAAACCACAGGCAAAGGGACGAATGTAAAGGGAATTCCCCTCCTTCTTTGGAATCCATTGATGATCAAGCTGAATCAACTGCTCTATGGCAGCCATAAAAAGATCGGGATCAATTTTGGGAATACACATCCGTTTACACGAATCGGCCATCCGTTTAATATTTTTTTCGGGGCGAAACAGGTTGACAGTATCATCCCCGACATAGTAGGCCTTGGTCCCTTCAAAAACAGATTGTCCATAATGGAAAACATCAAGTGCCGGTTCTACTTCTATCGGTCCATACGGTTTGATTGTCGGCGTATTCCACTGACCATTACGATATTCCATCTCAAACATGTGGTCAGAAAAAATGCGGCCAAACCCCGGATCATCGAGGTTGGCCTCCGGCCGGCGGCTCTTCTCAACCTTGTTAATCTTAAATACAGTATCTTCGCTTATCATATAAATCCATATTCTTTCGTTCGGATGACAACCACGTTCGCTAAAGAGATCAGTTAAAGGTAATCAAATGGAATATGCATTGCATTATTATTGAAAACCATCGTCAGCTTTATTTTCTTCTTGGTCGATACTTAATTATTCATGAACCCACACAACAAAAACAATTAGTTCAACTTTGCCTACTTATAAAACCGAGAATAATTAACTGTAGTTTCACACAGATCTCATAACCGGCTGCCGGCGCTAAAATCATCAACCAAATAAAAATATTGTGAAGAATAAGCTGAAGCACCTTTTTGAACTTCTGGAACAAACACCCGAAGGAGCTTTTTTTAATCCCTGGTATGAGCAAGATAAAAAACATGATTTTAATGATGAGGCTCCCGGCATCCGCAGGCGACAGCTGCACACCTATCTCAACGATCGTCTTGAATCGGCAAAATATTTATGCATAGCAGAAGCGTTGGGTTACCAGGGGGGACATTTTACCGGCATCGCTATGACCTCTGAACGGATCTTACTTGGACACCAGGAAAAGCCCCACGGCATTCCACCCCATGATGTTTTTCGCAAGCTGAATCCACAGCGAACAAGCAGTACGAAAGTAATTGAGAAAGGGTTTTCCGAACCTACCGCTACGATCATGTGGAAGGCGTTATACAAGCTGGGCCTCGATCCCTTCGACGTGGTACTCTGGAATGCCCTATCCTGGCATCCCTACGATCCGGATAGCGGAATGTTAAGCAATCGCACTCCGACCGACTCGGAACTAGACGCCGGCATTCCTGCACTGAAAACATTTTTTGAACTTTTTCCATCTGCAAAAGTAATCGCTGTGGGAAGAAAATCAGAATACTGCCTGGATATACTGGAAGTCGATTACATCCCGGTTCGGCATCCAGCCAACGGCGGTGCCCCAAAATTCCGACGCCAGATGAAAGAGATACTGGAGAATTAAAAATTGGAAGCCTGTACTGCAAGGCCAATCCAATTCTCAATTTTTTAATTTCTACCCAGTGCTTTGCATGGCAGCGGCAATACCGTTGATACTGAGGAATAATGCCTCGCGCAGATCTTCCTCCTCTTTGTCACCGGCTTTTTTCCAGCGATCCAGCAGATCTACCTGCATCAGGTTAAGTGGATAAGTGAAAGGATTCCTGAACCGGATCGATTTTTTGATCACCATGCTGTTATTCAGAATACCATCAAGCCCGGTGATAGAAGTTATCGCATCTTCAGCCTTTTGGAAATCATCCGAAATGATATTGTAGAACTTGCCGTCCGTTTCTGAAGTATACGCTTTGGCAGTAGCAAGATGGGTTCGGGCCATCTCGCGCTGAGCATTATCCAGGATCGTTTTGAAGAAAATCCACTCGTTGTACCATCTGCGGAACAACTCCAGATTTTCCTCATCCTGTTCGATCAGCTCTTTAAGCGCCGTACCGATGCCATACCAACCCGGAACATTAAAGCGTACCTGAGTCCAGGCAAACACCCAGGGAATGGCACGCAGGTTATCAAAGTCGGCTGCATCAGGCCCTTTACGCGAAACCGGCCGGGAAGCGATCGGCAACCTGCTGATATGTTCAATCGGGGTTATTTCAGTATACCAAGGCCAAAATTCGGGATCGTCAATAAGATCACGATACGCCTGCATGGAACGTTGTGCAATCTGTTCCATGACTTCCTCCAGTTGATCCCGGTTTTCTTTGGTCGGATCCCGGTCTGTTACCGTTATGCGGATCATAGCATTGACTACCTGCTCGAGGTGGCGACGGGTAATCGAAGAAAGTGAATATCGAAATGAGATCACTTCCCCCTGTTCGGTAAAACGAATACGTCCGTTATTGCTTATCGGTGGCAACGCCAAAATCGCCTGGTTGGAACGTCCTCCACCTCGGCCTACGGTTCCGCCACGGCCGTGGAAAAGGCGAAAGTCGACGTCATATTCATGGCAAACTTTACCCAGTTGCTGTTGAGCTTTCTCCAATGCCCAGTTCGCCATCCAGTAACCGCCATCTTTGTTACTGTCGGAATACCCCAGCATGATTTCCTGAAAATCATTACGGGCGGTTACCTGTTTGTTATACAACTCATTCTCATAAATTCTACTCATAATTTCCCCGCATTCCTCAAGATCCTCAATCGTCTCGAAAAGGGGAACCAGATCAAGCTGGCTTTCGACCGAATCTTGTTCATAGCTCCAGAGCCCGGTTTCTTTTGCAAGAATGAGGACTTCCATCATGTCGCTTATGCCGTGCGTCATACTAATGATGTAACACCCGAAGCTGTTTTCATCCAGTTGCTGCATCTGACCGATTAATTGAAAAACATCCAACAACTCGCGGGTATTATCTGACACGCTTGCCTTAACGGGACATAACGGCCGGGGATTCGACAGTTCCTGTGTTAATACTTCGATTTTCTCCTCCTCAGATAAGGAACCGTAATTATCAGTGACTTTGGCCAGCGAAAGCAGTTCTGATACGGCCTCTTCATGCAACTTGCTGTGCTGGCGAATGTCGAGGCTGGCCAGGTGAAAACCGAACGTCCGCGCACGAATCAAAAGATCATTGAGCTTTCCATAGCTGCTTACGCCTTGAAGACCTCCAAATTCGAGGCTCTCCCTGATCAACTGCAAATCATCAATAAAATCCGATGCCGTGTATTTTTGTGCCTCTTCGAGAACCTCCTCTTTTCTGCCTTCCTGCAATTCCTGTAGCTGGTACCGAAGCTTATGCATAATCAACGTTACCTTTTGGCGGTACGGCTCATGCTGATACAGACGCTGATAGCGTTCGGAGAGCGTAAAAAGCTCTTTGTCCTCTTTTATAGATGTCTCCAGCTCATCTGTAATTGAATATTTATTGTTGGAGACACTCAGATACCGCCGCATTTCATCCAGCTCTTCCAGGTATAAATTCAACACGCTTTCGCGTTGTTCCAGAATGGTATCCCAGGTCACATCTGTAGTTACTTTGGGATTACCATCACGGTCGCTCCCGATCCATGACCGATATTTGAGGATGATGGGCAGCTCAGGGACTGTATCGTAATAGGTTTTGAACGCTTCCCGCAGATCATTGTACAACACGGGGATTGTCTCCCAGATTGAATTCATAAAATAGAACATGCCGTTCTCCACCTCGTCCTCTACCGTCACACGAGCCGATCGGACCTCGTCGGTGGCCAGCAGCAAGTGGATTTCGTTCAGGATCTCCAATACAGCCGTTTTCCGTTCATCCGGGGTATACTCCTCCTGCTCCAGCTTGCTTATCATAGAAGTGATATGCTGCTGTTTTACTAAAATGCTGTGGCGTCGGGCCTCCGTTGGATGTGCAGTAATAGTTGGTTGTATATCCAGCTTTCCAATAACTTCCAGTGCTTCTTCTTCGCTGTATCCTTTTTCGCTTAGCTGATAGACCGCTTCCGCAATACTTTCGGTACGAGGAGAATCTGCTGTTGTTTTAAAGGAGCGCTCCCGGTTAATCCGGGTGATTTCATGCTGCTCCAGCGAATTTATCAAATGGAAATAGACAGTGTAATAGCGGAGCAGGGAACTGATTTTTTTTGTAGAGTAATCATCAATTTTATCCTTCAGTTTTTCCAGGATCTCTTCATCCCCTTCATCAAAAGCTTTTGAAGCCAGCTTGGGCAGCTCCGTAATATCCTCGATAAGGTCGCCATCATCCTTGTCAGTTATGACCTCCTCTAAAAATTGAGAAAGGCTTTTAATCTGGTGACCAAGATTTTCACTAATTTCACTTTTTTCAGCAAAGTAATCGGTAGTTTGTTCCCACAGCATTCGTGTTGGTCTCGTTTTAATTATCTTTAACTTGTTATATCTGTATGCAACCATTTTGAACCGACGGAGGCCTAATATATGAAAAATAGATGTGAGTGGTGTGAGGATACTTTCCCCGCATATGTGGAGTATCACGACGAGGAGTGGGGGGTACCGGTAACTGATGACAAGACCCAGTTCGAGTTTTTAGTGCTTGAAAGTGCCCAGGCAGGCCTGAGCTGGAGTACCATTCTGAAGAAACGCGAGGGCTATAGAAAGGCATTCGCCAATTTTAATATTGAAGAAATTGCCCGCTTTAATGAAGAAAAAATCCAGCAATTAAAACAGAACCCGGAAATTATCCGTAATGAACAAAAAATTCGGGCTGCGATAAACAATGCCCGGCAATTTATAGAAATCCAGAAGCAATTTGACAGCTTCGCTAAATATATATGGTCTTTTGTGGATGGGCAGCCTATTAATAACCAGTGGACTTCACTCAAAGAAGTACCAGCTACGAACAAACTATCCGATCAACTGGCTTCCGATCTGAAACAAAGAGGATTTAAGTTTATTGGCAGTACCATCATTTATGCGCATATGCAGGCAACAGGCCTGGTCAACGATCATGTTATCTCTTGCTTTAGGCATAAAGAGGTTGAAAAAATGCATCAAAATTTTAGTTTATAAGGCATGTTTAAAGAATAAGGATTCAGGTCTTTCGTAAATAAAGATCCGATCCTGCGAAACCCTATTTTTAACTTTTTTTAAGCATATGTTAAAAGGCTTAACAAGAAGTTTATACCAACAAACAATAGTTTTCTTTATTTTTTAAATCATTTTAAACTGAAAATTCATCTATTTCATCTAATCAAAAAGTTACAGTAACATGCGCTCAAAGTTTTCGATACAAGAGATTAGTCAAATGTTGGATATGAAACCGTCGGAGGTCGAATCCGAACTTGAAGATGGATATCTGGGGTATACATACGATAATGGAGAAAAAAAAGTAACCCTGTATGACCTGGAAAAATATATGGGTGCTGAACGTACTCGCGAAATAACCCAGGAATTTCTACAACAGGAACAAGATTAATCTTTATCCTGTAACATATTCATATAGTTGGTTACCGAATTTGATGTTTAAAGAGATAGTTATATTTCCTCTTTAGTATTAATAAAGGATCTATATGTCTCTTTGGACAGCTGCCAGTGGGGACCCGGGTACCCTTGAAATGGAATTCATTGCGGAATATGGTTCCCGATCATGATTGAATATAACCAATCCCTTAAAATAGCTGACAAAGAGACGTACCTAATATTTTCCGAGTTGACCGCCACATCTACCACTAAACATTCATATAAATAATATACGCTGCCATTATCACCAGAAAAACGGCGAATCCTCTTCTGAGCCCATCCTGCGAGAGTTGATCACCAATCTTTTTACCAGCCAGACTCCCAAGTATTCCGATGGCTGAGAAAATAAGCAAAAGAGACCAATTTATGGAAAGCTGGAACGTTTCCAGGACATCAAGGTATTTGTAAAAGCCACTAAAACTTTTCAAGGAGATAATTACCAGACTGGTACCGACGGCCAGTGATATGGGCAAGCCTTCCATTAATACCAGGGCCGGGACGATCAGGAATCCACCTCCTACCCCAACAAAGCCGGTCATCACCCCAACACCGATTCCTTCCATTATTATTTTATATCTCGGATAATCTCCATAAGAAGAACCCTCGATGGTCCGATAGTTACGGAACATCATTACTGCTGCAACAATCATAACCCCGGCAAATACCAGAAGTTGGAGGGTTCCAGAAACATACTTTGCCAGAAAAGCTCCGCCATACGTGCCGGCCATGCCCGGCAAACCAAAATAGAGCACACTTTTCCAATGGATTCGCTTTTTAATGGCATACGGAATAGCTCCTGCCAGGCTAATGATACCAACGATGCCCAACGACTCGGCAATAGCCACTTTTTCAGGTTCATCAACCAGGTAAATAAGAACAGGTACCGTTAGTATAGAACCGCCGGATCCCAATAGTCCCAGAGACACTCCTACCAAAAGTGCCCCCAGCCAGGCCCAAAGCATGTTCAACTCCTTTCTTTACAATGAGAGGTCAACCAGCGCCTCAATAATTATTTTAGTTTTTAACGAGTGACGGCCAATTGTCGATGTGGTCATCTATCCATTTTACCTCATATCCATTTCGCTTGAGAAGTGCGGAGGAAACAGAGGCCCGGGCACCTGACTCGCAATGAATCAGCAGTGTTCTCTTTTTGGGCAATTCATCCATCCGTTCACGCAACCGTGTATGTGCTATGTTGATCGCACCTTCAATATGCTTCTCATCATACTCGGTAGCCTTACGAACGTCCAGCACTGCAACATCATCCGAGTTCAATTCCTGCCGGGTTTGCGAATAGTCAATACTCTCTATCCGGTCAAGTTGCTCTCCCTTGTCGTGATATACAGCCAGATCGGCAGGTGTGATATATCCAGCAACATTATCAAGACCAATTCTGACAAGGTCCCGCACCGCCTCTTCCACCCGAAGTTCGTCTATAACCATATATATCGTATCATCTTCGTGCAGAAACGATCCGGCCACAGTGTTGAAATTTTTATCCAATGTACTCAACAAAGAGCCCTCGAGATGTCCATTCATAAATGCAGAACGTTCCCGGGTATCTAATATAATCATACCCTCCTGGCTGCCCTTTGCAATAAAATTATCCATGTTAAGCCGCCGGGGTTGTGGGAGATCACCAAGTAATTTTGGTCCACGGCGATTATCGCGCTTCATGCGGGCAAAATAAAGTGGCGGTTCCGGCTGTCCTTCCAAAATGAAATCCACAAAATTCTGTTCGCTGCTGGCAGCTTTGATCGAAGGATTATACCGAAGCTCATACCCCACAGTTGACTCCGGTACCGCACCGAGTGCCTTACCACACGCACTGCCGGCCCCGTGTCCCGGCCATATCTGCAGGTACTCCGGCTCCCGCATAAAGTCGGTAACGGAATCATAGAGTGTACGTGCAGAGTCTTCCATGACCCCTTTTTGGCCCGCTGCTGTCTCCAGCAGATCCGGGCGTCCCACATCCCCAACAAAAATAAAATCACCGGAAAGCAGTCCCATAGGCTCATCAGCTGCTGCCCCGTCGGTCACCTTATAGGTAAGATGCTCGGGAGTATGACCCGGGGTGTGCCAAGCTTCGAAGTGGATATTACCGATACTGAACTTGTCTCCGTTTTTTAACAACCGGTAGTTGTAATCACTGTCAATGAGCCATTCATACTTCCAATCTTCACCGCCTTCGTCAGAGGCATACACTTTAATACCCTGCTCAGCAAATTCTCGCAAGCCCGTCAGGTAATCGGCATGGATATGAGTATCGGCAACAGCCACAATTTTAAGCCCCTGCTCTTCCGCTAGTTTTTCATACTGATCTATATCACGCATTGGATCTATCACAATAGCCTCTCCCGAGGCCTGACAACCAATCAAGTATGCATACTGCGCCAATTTTTCTTCAAAAACCTGTTTAAAAAACATAACTGACCTCTGTTCAATTTTTAATTATTCAAATCATGCAATAATGAAATCACAATTCAACTCACTATGACTGACAACTTCGGCTCTATTGGTTTATACGCTTTTGTAAAATTGGTATTTGCTATTTTATCAATGAGGAAGTTTAGGCCTCAAATACCCGTATACCCAGGCTCCGGCTATGGCACTCATAAGTGGTACCAGCATAATGAGCAACCCACTGCCGCTAAGTACATACAATGGTCCCGGGCAGGCTCCTGTCAGTGCCCATCCCAAACCAAATATTAAACCGCCATACACATATCGTTTGTTAAGTGAGTTGTCTTTGGACTCAAGACTCATTGAGTTTCCATCCTTGTCACCAATGTTTAACCGGTTGATAAGCCATAGAGAGAGTGCTCCCACTATGATAGCCGATCCCAACACGCCGTACATGTGGATGGCGTCAAACCGGAACATCTCCTGGATGCGAAACCAGGATACCACCTCTGATTTTATCAGTACAAAACCGAAGAAAATGCCTGCGAACAAATATCTCATATTGCTGAATATTTTAAACTGTGATTATAAATTTAAAATTACCGGCAACAGCAGATAGGTAACAATCAGCCCCCCGATAAAAAATCCTACTGTTGAGATTATAGACGCCTTCTGGAAAGACGCCATTCCCGTGATGGCATGCCCTGAGGTGCACCCCCCTGCATACCGGGCTCCGAATCCAACCAGGAAACCTCCTGCAATCATAACAATGAGTCCCTGCAACGAAAGCAGGTTGCTCCAGTTAAACAGATCATTGGGGATCATTCCGTCAAAATCACTAATACCCAGCACAGCTAATTCCTGTTGGGTCTGTGCCGCAAGTTGTATCGGCTCGGGATTGTCAAATACAAAACCTCCCAAAAAACCACCGATAATCATCCCCAGTACAAACCAGAGATTCCACCGGCTTTCTTTCCAGTTATAGTTGAAGTATTCGAGTCCGGCGGGTATGGTGGCAGAACATACATGCCGAAAGCTGGAGGATACCCCAAATGTTTTATTTCCAAGAAAAAGCAACAACGGGAGCATCAAACCAATTAACGGTCCTGCAACATACCACGGCCAAGGCTGAGTCAATAAGTCAATCATTGATTAGAATCCTATTTCATTGTTAATATGAACTATCGATAAACTTAAATGTAACTAAGTTAATATTCATTCAACAAAGTAGGTTCTAATGGTTGCTTTAATTCATAAGTTATGTGTTTTTTGATGGTTCATGATTATTCATTCGTATGGTTTATTCTGCTATTTTACAACAGAGCACCATTTTTATACACTGTATACATTAAATTTGAGTAAGCTATTTTTTTAATACTGGTTTAAATTTATAGTTGAATATTCATCGCTCATAGTTCTTTGCCGGACATCCTATACCAAACTTTTTGAGAATCTCTTCAGCCAGACACCATTTGGTGAAAGCGGACTGAAACAAATTTAATCCCACAAAGAGGGTTAACAGAAACCACCAGGGGCTAACAAAGTAGCCCAGTGCCAAACTCAGCGTGACTAACGTTCCGGCCAGTGCCCGGATGATTCTTTCCATTTCCATATTATTCAGATCCTAATTCTAATTGTTAATTGTAATGTTAAGTGTGATTATTGTTAGACTTCAAACCTGGCCTTCCACATTCATTAAAAATGCTCTCAGGGGATGACTAGTTTCTTTTCCTTTGTTATAAGTTTCAATTGCAGTCATCAGCTCTTCAGCTTTCGAAGCTTCAAGGAACGAGAAAAACAGGTGTGAATAGATTCCACGCCGCCCCCCCGTGGAGAACCAGTTGGAGGCAATATCTCCCTCCTCCAGCCGGTACCCGTCAATATTGGTTTCACTAAATGTGGGCACTCCATGCTTTACCAGAAGCTTTCGTAAATCTTTGGCGTATTCCTCGATACACATCAGCATGATCAGTTTCATATTATACTCCGTTATTCTGGTTCAGTAGTTAATGTATTATGCTCAGTCATGTAGTATATCAGCGGTACCATGAGCAGGGTCAGTGCCGTAGAGGCGATGGCCCCTCCCATCAGTGAAATTGCCAATCCCTGGAATATCGGATCGAACAGTATTACAACCGCACCGATGACCACCGTACCCGCCGTTAAGAGGATGGGACGTGTTCGTACGGCCCCCGCTTCAATTACTGCCTGCTTTAAAGGTATGCCATCATCCAGACGGATATTGATGAAATCGATCAACAGGACGGAGTTTCGCACCATGATCCCTGCTAAGGCGATCATTCCGATCATGGAAGTGGCCGTAAAGAACGCCCCGAGTAGCCAGTGTCCCAACAGGATACCTACCAGTGAGAGTGGTATGGCGATCATCATCACAATCGGTACCTTGAAGTCCTGGAACCAGCCTACGATCAGCATATAGATTATCAATAGTACAATGGCAAAAGCTGCACCGAGGTCGCGGAAAACCTGGTAGGTTATATGCCATTCCCCATCCCATTTCAGGGCGTAGTCATCTTCCACGAACGGCTGAGCCGTATAGAGTTCCTCCAGCTCGTACCCTTGAGGAACAGAAATCGATTCTAACTTGTCGCTTATGTCCAGGATAGCATAGACAGGACTCTCTATGACGCCCGCCACATCGGCTGTTACGTATACGACACGTTTCTGGTTCTTACGATATATGCTTTGATCCTGGGTTTGCTCACGAACGTCAACCAGGTCGGCTACCGGAAACATCTCCCCTCCGCCACCTTTGATATACACTTTCTTAAGCTCCTCGATGCCTGATCGATCCTGTTCCGGCAACTGCATTCGGATGGGCACCTGTTGTACTTCATTCTCCTGGTAGAGATGGGATACATCCTGCCCTCGAAGTGCCATATTTACAACCTGTACCAGCTGACCGGTCGATACACCGCGCAGAGCTGCCTTATCTTTATCCACTTCAAAGCTGTACTCAGTCTGCGGATCTTCCATCAACCAGTCCACATCAACGACACCTTCGGTTCCGTCAAACATCGCCCGGACCTCTTTGGCCAGAACTTTCTGCTTCTCGTAATCGGGACCGTAAATTTCGGCGACAAGGGTAGAAAGTACAGGCGGTCCTGGAGGCACTTCTACAACTTTGGCGTTGGCGCCATGCTTGGCAGCAATTTTATCGACTGTCGGGCGAATACGTTTTGCGATGGCATGACTCTGATCAGATCGTTCATCCTTCGCCTCCAGGTTGAGTTGGATATCAGCAACGTTGGCCCCGCTACGCAGGTCGTAGTGACGAACCAGGCCGTTGAAGTTGATCGGTGCCGAGGTACCGCTGTATATCTGATAGTTTCTCAGCTCCGGGACATTTTTAAGTCCCATGGCGATCTCCTTAGCCACAGCATTGGTTCGCTCGAGCGTAGTGCCTTCGGGGGTATCTATAATTACCTGCACTTCATTCTTGTTATCGAAGGGTAGCATCTTCACCTCTACAAGTTTGAAGTAAAACAATAACATCGATGCAAAGAGCATGACGGTAACACCCCCGATAAAAGCCCATCGTTTGAACGTGCTGTTCAGCAGGGGCTCCATCGTTTTTGAGTAGATCTTATATATCAATGTCTCCTCAAGCTTGTATTCTTTCTGTGTGCCGGCAGCCTCAGCTTTTTCACTTTCACTTTTCAAAAATTTATAGGCCAGCCAGGGCGTAATCACCAGCGCTACCAACAGTGAGAAGATCATAGCCATGGTAGCACCGATCGGCATGGGACTCATATACGGTCCCATCAAGCCGGAAACAAATGCCATCGGAAGTACTGCAGCAATAACTGTAAAGGTGGCTAAAATTGTCGGGTTGCCCACCTCATTGATAGAAGTAAGTGCAGCCTGCATAAAGGGCAGTTTCCGCATCTTAAAATGACGGTGCATGTTCTCTGCAATGATAATAGAGTCGTCCACTACAATACCGGTAACAAAGATGAGCGCAAAGAGCGTAATCCGATTTAGCGTGTAACCATACATGTAATAGACGAACAGCGTTAGTGCAAAAGTTATTGGAACCGAGGCGAATACTACCAGTCCGCCGCGCCAGCCCATGGCAAGTGCTACTACAATCGTTACCGCAATGATGGCACCGAAGAGGTGTTTCATCAGTTCGCCTACCTTGTCGGAAGCCGTTTTCCCATAGTTACGGGTTACCGTCATCTGGATATCCGCGGGAACCAGTGTACCCTTTAAGGTCTCCACTTTGGCCAATACCTCGTCGGCAATCCGCATCGCATCGGTGCCTTGTCTTTTGGCAATAGCCAGGGTTACCGCCGGATAACTGGCACCGGCTGGCTCATCAAATTCTTCTGTTCCAGCCGCACCAACTCCAAAGGATACATACTCGACCGGTTCCTCCGGCCCGTCAACAACCTTTGCTACATCATCCAGGTAGATCGGCTGGTCTTGCTGTACTGTAACCACAAGGTTTCGAATCTCTTCCGCAGATCTCAGGAAACTTCCGGCCTGAACCAGGAACTCCGTATCTCCCTTGCTAAAGGAACCCGACTGCATCTGACTGTTGGCCGACTGGATCTGCCGGGCGATTATCAGTGGATCTATCCCATAGGAAGCCATCGCATTTTTATCCAGCATCACACGAATAGTACGGTTTCGTCCGCCGGTGATATTTGTAGCAGCCACATCCTGGATTTTCTTAATCTCCTTGTCCAGCTCGTCAGCCACACGGCGGATTTCATAATCGTTACGTGCCCTGCTCCAAAGTGTGAATGCCATCATCGGCACATCGTCAATAGAGCGTGTTTTAACCAGCGGTCGACTCACCGATGCCGGCATTCGATCCATATTCTTGATTAACTCGTTGTACAACTTTACGAGGCTGTTTTCCACATTTTCACCTACATAAAACTGCACCGTTACCATCGCCTGACCCGGCATCGACGTTGAATAGACATACTCAACGCCGCTGATATTTGAAACGATTTTTTCAACAGGAATTGCTACGCGACTTTCAACCTCTTCAGATCCCGCCCCGGGATAAGCCAACATAATATCGGCGGTGGGGACATCAATCTGGGGTTCCTCTTCGCGTGGTGTCAGAAAAGCACCGTAGATGCCGATCCCGAGAAAAGCCGCCATCAACAGTGGTGTCAGCTTTGAGTTAATAAATGCACTGGCAATTCTGCCTGCTATTCCAGTCTTCATATTTAGTTCCTCTGTGTTCTGTTGCTTAATTGCACTGTTACTTGCTGGCCTTCCCTAAACTTCCCATTACCGGCCATCACAAACCGTTCACCGGGTTTGAGCCCGGAAAGAATTTCAACATCCTGATTCACCTTTTGCCCCGTCTTTACCCATCGAAGCAGCAACTCATCATCCTCATTCAACGTGTACAATCCTGTTAACTGACCCCGGGTGACCAATGCTGATACGGGTACCGTCAGCAGTGATTCTTCACCCTTTTTCAGAATTACATCTGCAAACATGCCGGGTTTAACACCGGTTCCTGTAGTCATCTCACCAGGTATAGAAACCTTGACCTCGTACTGGTGACTCCGGGCATCGGCTGATGGATTCACCGAACGGACGATACCATTGAAGGTTTTTCTGGCAGCGCCGATGTAGAGGTCCAAGGTATCTCCGGCTGAGAAAAGATCAATCTGGGCAGCAGGTACTGAAACGATTACTTTCAGATCTGCAGTTTCTTCCACTGTTAACAGTGGCTGTCCGGGTGAGGCCAAATCTCCCTGGTTGACTCTCTTTTGTACTACGAATCCGTCAATAGGTGATTCAATGACTGAGTATTCGATCAGATCCTGAATTTCTGCAAGCTTACTTTTTAGTGCCTGAACACGCGCTTCGGCAGAGTTGAGCCGGGTAGTAATATCATCCAGTTCTTTTTGAGTGGCACTGCTGTCTTTATGGAGTGACTTTATACGGTTATAGTTGGTCTCGGTATTTTGCAGGGCCGCCTCTGCTTCAACCAGATTCGCTTCCACCTGATCACGCTGTGCTACGATATTGTCATTTTTGATTTTCAGGAGTACCTCTCCTTTTGCAACGGCATCCCCCGGTTCAAATGGGAGCTCGGTTATGCGACCCATCACTTTGGTGCTGAGGTTGATGCGACGCTCTCCCTCCACTGTTCCGGTAAACTGGTAAGATTTCGGGACCGTAGTCATTTCTGCGACTGATGTCTCAGCAATGACCGCTTCAGGTGTAGCCGCTTTTTGTTTCGTCTCGCTGCCACAAGAACTAAGGAAAAGTAAGCCGGCAAGCGAGAGTATCGTTGTGATAGTTGTTCGTAGATTAGTCATAACTATTGGTCATTAATCGTTTTGTTATTAAAAATATTCGTACACCTAATTCCTTTTAGTTGGTCAAATCCTGCTCCAGCAGGTATTCAAGCTTGGCGGTCTGCACATTGTAATCGAACAGAGCTGATGCCAGCTGAAGCTTCGACTGGGCCAGTGAAGCTTCGGCCATAAGCAGGTCACTCATGCGCTCCATTCCCTGCTCGTAGCGATTTCTTCGAATCCTGTAACTTTCCCCGGCCTGCTCAACTGTAGCTTCGGCAATATCCACCTGCTCGCGGGCAGTTTCCATGGAACGCAAGGCGGAACTTATCTCCACCCGGTTTTGGAGTACGTTATCCTGGTATTGCAGCTTTGCCTTTGAAAGCTCAGCACGAGACCTCTGGATTGACGCTACATTCTCGAAGCCCTTAAAGAGATCCCATTTCAGTGTGGCCCCGACCAGGTAGTTACTGGCCTCCGTACCGAAAAGTGTATCATCGTTCCATTCATAACTGCCGAACAGATTTACCGAGGGTACGAAGTTGAACTTCATGGAAGTGAGTTTCTTTTTGGATGCCTCAATCTGGTTATCCAGAGCCATCATATCGGAACGGGTACGATTAAGTGCCGTAAAATTCACATCAACATCCGGTACCTGTTTCATCTTCAGTGTACCCGCCGGGGTAATATTAATATCCTCTTCTACACCGAGCAGATATGCCAAACGCCGCTGTGTAGTTTCCCTCATATTTCGGATCTCAGTCCGATCATTTCTGAGCTGTTTAATGCGAACTTCAGCGGCCAACAGGTCAGCCCTGTTAATCATACCCTGATCAAAAAAATCTCTGGCCTGCTCAAAGTTTGATTTAGCAGCAGTCATGGCCGTATCGATTATTCCCACCCGCCGCTGCACCAGGATTAACTGGTACCAAGTCTGTTTTACCTGAAAATCTATATACTCCTGCGTACGTACTTTCTGTAGCCGGGTAGACTCAAGCTGGTTCTTGATCGCTCCCCTCCCCAGGAAACCCGAAGGATTGATCAACGGCTGACGCACGCTAATACTAGTTGTGTAATTCTCGTAGTCACCCGGATTATTTAACAGTGTCGGATCAAAGTCAGCTGCCGTTACCACTTCCTGTCGCAGTTTCGATCCGAACACATTCAGAGGATTATTGGTAGAAATGGCAGTTTCTTCGAATGTAACCTGTGGAAGAAACAAGGCGTTAGTCTCACGGTATTGTGACCGTACGATATTAACATCCTCGTCTGCCATACGAATATGGATGTTATTATCACGGGCCATCTCGAGCGCCTCTTCCAGCGTGAGATGTAGCTTTGATACTTGCACCGTACCCTGCGCTATAAGAGCAACCGGACTAAACAAAACCACCAGTAACAGCAGTAAAACAACCAGAAGTTGTCCTCTTAGTATATATGCTTCCCGGTTCCGTAGCGTGAGATTTTCTGTCCTATTAATGTTCATCTTTCCGTTCATTGAACTGTTTGTTGTTTCATTTTCGAACCATAACTTACGAAAGAAATTTATATGATACAACATGTATTAACATGTATTGTTATAGTCTATTAAATTCCGTACCTTCTGATATGTAAGCTTTTAAATCCGGATGGATGTAGGGGTTTACCCTGTATTTTTTATAGGATAAAAGCTTGCAATGATGCGGATGAGAGTATGAGAACAGGTAAATGATGATGTTGAATTCTAAACAAAACCTTTTTTCATTCTCTTGTCTACACCCGAAAAGGCAGTTCCTCACCTGTTATAACATTTAATATTGATCAGAACTATGGAATTAAAAGACAACCAACCACGACACAAACAGATCAGCGACTGGCTGAGAGAGCAGATTACCGCAGGTCCTCTGGAAGCCGGGGACCAACTCCCCTCCGAGAAAGAGCTGGGAGACAAATTTGAGGTCAGCCGGGTGACGGTCCGAC